>RFQD01000001.1 GCA_009925875.1 Microbacteriaceae bacterium
CCCGACGCTGTGCGCACGGAGTTTTCTTGGGTTGCACCTCACGGAGCCGGATCACTCATCGCCTCATCGCTCATCGGGTGGCAGAGCATCCGCTTTGAAGTGACGGAGTTTGGCGATTCGGGTGAATCCGGTGAGCGGTGGGTGTACACGCCCTCGCTGGGCGCTTTTCACGTCCACGTCGACGAGGTAGGAAATTATCTCGTGACGGAGAATCGGTTGCGGTCGCTCATGGATAACGGGACGAATGACATCCTGTCCATCCGCGAGGAGTTTGATCGCGTATTGGGCGGACCTTGGGACCGAGAACTTGAGACGTTTCGTGAGGTTGCCGACGAATCATCGGTCACGTGGCTCCACCGAGTTGGCTGACGCGCCGAGGAAAATCTAGTTGTAGCTTCGGAAGGCGGCAACAGCGTTGTGCCCTCCAAAACCGAACGAGTTGCTGATTGCCAGAATGTCACCTTGCGGAAGATCGCGCGGTGCCGTTGCGACGTCAAGCACAATCTCGGGGTCCTGGTTTTCGAGGTTAATCGTGGGCGGTGCCGTTCGATGGTGCAACGCGAGCACGGTAAAGAGTGCCTCGATTGCCCCCGCTCCACCGAGTAGGTGTCCGGTCGACGCCTTCGTGGCTGACACCACGACGCCGTCGAGATGATCGCCAAAAACGCGGCGAAGCGCGTTGTATTCCGCGATGTCTCCTACGGGCGTGCTCGTGGCATGTGCGTTGATGTGGACGACGTCGCTCAATTGTGCGCCAGCCATCTCAACTGCTTGACGCATGGCACGCGCCGCCGCGTTCCCCTCGGGGTCAGGGGCTGTGATGTGGTACGCGTCACTCGTTACGGAGCCACCGGCAACTTCGGCATAAATCTTCGCCCCGCGCGCCACGGCATGCTCTTCCGTTTCGAGAACGAGAGCGGCAGCCCCCTCACCCAAAACGAAACCGTCTCTGTTGACGTCGTAAGGACGCGAGGCTCGTTGGGGATCATCGTTGCGTTTTGACAAGGCCTGCATCGCGGCAAAAGATGCGATGGGTAGGGGGTGGATGGCCGCCTCTGAGCCACCCGCCACGATCACATCCGCGTAACCGGCTTGCAAATGCTCGTAGGCGTTGACAATGGATTCCGTGCTCGAGGCACACGCGGACACGACCGTGCGCACCCCGGCGCGAGCGTGCAAGTCCATGCCCACGGCGGCGCCCGGACCATTCGGCATGAGCATGGGAACAGTCATGGGTAGAACGCGTCGGGGACCCTTCTCTTTGAGGACGTCCCACGCGTCAAGTAGTGTCCACACGCCTCCGATGCCCGTTGCCCAATCAACCGCAAGTCGACCGGGGTCTACTTCGGGGCTTCCCGCATCCGCCCACGCCTCTCGCCCGGCGATGAGGGCAAATTGGCTAGACGGGTCAAGCCGCTTCGTTTCAACCCGCTCGAGGATGTCGGATGCAGGCACTGCCGCCTGAGCAGCGAAGGTGATGGGGAGCTCCAGCTGTGCAACCCACTCCTGGAGCAGTGGACGTGCGCCGGAAGCGCCAGCGAGGATGGCTGACCATGTTTCGGGAGCGTTGCCCGCGAGAGGGGACGTTGCACCTATGCCAGTGACGACAATTTTCTTTGTTGACATGACCAAAAATCCTTCACTCGTCTCGCCGCGTCAACGCGGTCCGTCTGTGGATGTGGTGAAAACGTTTGCTCGAGCGACACACGATGAGTCTGCCGCTCGAGCAAATGACCTGACGGGCTTAGGCCGCAGACGCCGTGATGAACGCAACAGCGTCACCAACGGTCTTGAGGTTCTTGACCTCGTCGTCAGGAATCTTCACGTCGAACTTCTCTTCGGCGTTGACCACGATGGTCATCATCGAAATAGAGTCGATGTCAAGGTCGTCAGTGAATGACTTTTCGAGTTGAACGGTCTCGGTCGCAATGCCGGTCTCGTCGTTGATGAGTTCTGCCAGACCTGCAAGAACTTCGTCGTTGGACAGTGCCATTTCTTCTCCTTGGTGGTGTGAGTGACCGTGTGCAAGTTTACGCGAGTCTGTGGATGCCTCCGGCAACCCTACGGCAGGACGACGACTTGAGCGCCAAATACCAGTCCAGCGCCAAAACCTATCTGGAGCGCGAGCCCTCCGCTGGCCTGCGGATTCTCTGCGAGGAGCCGATGTGTCGCGAGTGGGATGGAAGCCGCCGACGTGTTGCCCGTCGTTTCGATGTCGCGTGCAATGAGAACCCTATCGGGAAGTTTGAGCTGCTTGGCGAATTCGTCAATGATGCGCATATTCGCCTGGTGAGGGATGAATGCGGTCAGCTGATCGCTCGACACGCCGGCCTCGTCAAGAGCCCGTTGCGCCACTTTCGCCATTTCCCAGACGGCCCAACGGAATACCGTTTGACCCTCCTGACGAAGGGTCGGCCATGCCACGTCTCCGTGCCCGTCACGATATTCCAGCAACGAATGGTTCATCCCGACCGCGTCCCACTTGGAACCGTCCGAACCCCAGACCGTCTTCGCGATTCCCGGGTAATCGCTGGGTCCGACGACCGCAGCTCCGGCGCCGTCGCCGAGCAGAAAAGAAATTGTTCGATCGGTGGGTTCGACAATTTCGCTCAGCTTTTCCGCCCCGATGACAAGTACGTACGTGGCTAGACCACTCCGGACAAAGGAATCCGCCTGCGCAATTCCATACGTGTAGCCCGCGCAAGCGGCCGAGATGTCGTATGCAGCGGCAGGATTTGCACCAATGCGATCCGCGACGAGCGCCGCCATGGACGGCGTTTGAACCGAGTTGCTGATTGTCGAGATCAGCACGGCGTTGATCTCGTGCGGCTCAATGCCTGCTTTCAGAATCGCCTCGCGCGCCGCCGCGGTTGCCAAGTCCGCCGCGGTGACGTCGGCCGAGGCGCGGGTTCGCGTGATTACTCCGGTGCGCTGACGAATCCACTCGTCGCTCGACTCGATCGGTCCCGCAAGTTCGTCATTCGTGACAATCACGTCGCCACGTGCGGCGCCGAGAGCGAGGATCCTCGAGTGTGCCGCTCCATGGGACTCCGCCAACGGGATGTGTGTCATGTCGATCCTTTTGTCGTAGGGATTACGGAATGCTATGTCAACGAATCGATGAGGTCACGTGCTACCGCGAGGTCATCCGGAGACTTTATGGCGACCGTGGGAATTCCTTTGAGCGCGCGTTTGGCCAGTCCGACGAGCGCTCCCGCCGGTGCCACCTCGATAATGCCGGTGACTCCCGCATCGGCGAAGGCTTCCATACACAGATCCCATCGAACAGGTGAGGAGACCTGTCCCACCATCAGATCGAGGTACGCACGCCCACTCGTCACGCGAGAGCCGTCGCGATTTGTCCACAAGGCGCGAACTGGGTCTGCATGATTGACGGTGTCTGCCGCCTCACGAAGAACCGAAACGGCGGATTCCATGTAGGGAGTATGAAAGGCTCCCGCAACGTGAAGAGGAATGACACGCGTCCCGGCCGGCGGATTCTCTGCCAAGGTCGTGAGAGCCGTCAGATCTCCGGCCGCCACGAGCTGCCCACCGCCGTTGTAGTTAGCCGCAAACAGGCCGAGTTCGACAAGTCGTTGCGTCACCTCGTCCTCGTCACCACCAATGATGGCGCTCATGCCTGTCGAGACACGAGTCGCCGCGTCGGCCATTGCCCGGCCTCGAAGCGCCACGAGCTTAGTCGCGTCGTGTGCATCCAGAACGCCGGCGCCGACGGCAGCCGTGAACTCCCCGACGGAGTGGCCCGCAGTGCCGCCAGTCTTTGCCAGGTGATCTGTTTCCGATAGCGCATCGAGAGTGAGTACTCCGGCGGCCACGATGAGCGGCTGAGCGATCTGAGTGTCTCTGATTGTGTCGGCATCGCTGATTGTTCCATGCGTGATGAGGTCAATTTCGGCTGCCTCGGAGAGTGATTCGAGCAGCGCTCGGCTTCGAGCATCGGCAATCCACGGCTCCATGAATCCAGGAGTTTGTGATCCCTGGCCAGGACACACGACGATAATCATTCGGATACCTCTCCCGACTTAGCTTTCGCCACCGGCAGAACCGGTTGTACCGGCGGTGACATCAAACAATCTGTACTTGTCAATCGCCTCTCGAACAGTTGAGCGATCGACGAGTCCTTGTTCCGCCAACGAGAGCAACGTTCGAACAACAATTGACGGACCATCAATCAGGAAGTGGCGACGCGCTGCCGCGCGGGTGTCCGAGAAACCGAAGCCGTCAGCGCCGAGAGTCGCGAATGAACCCGGGACAAACTCCCGAATCATGCCGGGGACCAAGTGGTTATAGTCCGACACTGCGATGACCGGGCCTTCAGTGCCCGAGAGTTTCTGGGTGACGTAGGGAACGCGAGGCTCCGCGGTCGGATCGAGCAAGTTGACCGACTGAGCCGAGATGCCGTCTCTGCGTAGCTCTGACCAGGAAGTGACCGACCACACGTCGGCAGAAATGCCCCAGTCTTGTTCCAGCAATTCTTGCGCTTCACGTGCCCACGGCACGGCCACACCAGACGCGAGAATTTGAGCCTTGTGCCCCTTCGATGTCGATCCCTGCAGAAGGTACATGCCACGCACGACACCTTCAATGTCCAAATCCTCGGGTTCAGCTGGTTGCACGATGGGCTCGTTGTAGACCGTCAAGTAGTACATGACGTTGGGGTCGGGATGCTCGCCACCATACATGCGGTCAATACCAGAACGCACGATATGACCAATCTCGTAGCCGTAGGCCGGGTCGTAGGCCACAACAGCAGGATTCGTGAACGCAATCAGGGGCGAGTGTCCGTCGGCGTGCTGCAGACCTTCGCCCGTGAGCGTCGTGCGACCCGCCGTGGCACCGATAACGAATCCTCGCACCATCTGGTCACCCGCGAGCCAGAATGCATCGCCTGTGCGCTGGAAACCAAACATGGAGTAGAACACATACACCGGAACGAGAAGCTCACCCTGGGTGGAGTAGGACGAGCCGACTGCAGTGAAGGCCGCAAGAGCTCCGGCCTCATTGATGCCCACGTGAATGATGGTGCCGGTCGGATCCTCTTTGTAGGCGAGAAGCAGATCACGGTCGACCGAGATGTAGTGCTGGCCATTGGGGTTGTAAATCTTGGCGTTGGGGAAGAAGGCATCCATGCCGAACGTGCGGGCTTCATCCGGAATAATCGGCACGATTCGCGGACCAAATTCTTTGTCCCGAATCAGATCCTTGAGTAGGCGAACAAAGGCCATCGTGGTGGCAATTTCTTGTGTACCCGACCCCTTGGCGGCGATGGCATACGTGCTTTCGGCGGGCACATTGATGTGTGTGTACTTCGAACGTCGCTCGGGAACATATCCACCGAGTTCCCGTCGACGCTCATGCAGGTACTCAATGTGGGGGTCGTCGTCGCTGGGCTTGAAATAGGGTGGCAAATACGGATCTTCTTCGAGCGCCGCATCCGTGATGGGTATCTTCAAAAAGTCGCGAACGAGCTTGAGATCCTCGAGTTTGAGCTTCTTCATCTGGTGGGTGGCGTTGCGACCCTCAAAGTGCTTGCCGAGACCGTAGCCCTTGATTGTGTGGGCGAGAATGACCGTGGGTTGGCCCTTGTGTTCTGACGCGGCCTTGAAGGCTGCGTACACCTTTCGGTAGTCGTGTCCACCTCGCTTGAGGCCCCAAATTTGGTCGTCCGAGTACCCCTCCACCAGTTTCAAGGCGCGAGGGTCACGAGCAAAGAAGTTTTCGCGGACGAAGGCTCCGTCCTCGGTCTTGTACGTTTGGAAGTCGCCGTCGGGAGTGACATTCATGAGGGTGCGGAGTGCTCCCTCTTCGTCGCGCGCGAGAAGATCATCCCATTCGCGACCCCAGATGACTTTGATGACATTCCAGCCGGCACCGCGGAAGAAGCTCTCGAGTTCCTGGATGATTTTGCCATTGCCCCGAACAGGTCCGTCGAGGCGCTGCAGGTTGCAGTTGATGACAAAGTTGAGATTGTCGAGGCCCTCATTGGCAGCTACCTGCAACTGGCCACGACTTTCAACTTCATCCATTTCGCCGTCACCCAAAAATGCCCAGACCTGCTGGTCAGACGCGTCTTTGATGCCTCGGTTAGTGAGGTAGCGGTTGAGTTGCGCCTGATAAATCGCGTTGATGGGACCGAGTCCCATCGAGACTGTGGGAAATTGCCAGAATTCGGGCATCAGTCGCGGGTGCGGGTAGGACGATAGCCCCCCGCCGACATGCGATTTTTCCTGTCGAAACCCGTCGAGTTGCGATTCACTCAAACGACCTTCGAGGTAAGCGCGTGCGTAGGCCCCCGGAGAAGCGTGGCCCTGATAGAAGACTTGGTCGCCGCCGCCCGGATGGTCCTGACCGCGGAAGAAGTGGTTGAACCCTACTTCGTACAACGACGACGACGACGCATACGTCGAGATGTGCCCACCAACAGCGATACCTGGTCGCTGTGCTCGATGCACGAGCATTGCGGCGTTCCATCGAATCCATGCTCGGTAGCGGCGTTCGATTTCTTCATCGCCGGGGAACGCTGGCTCGTCTTCCGGAGAAATCGTATTGATGAAGTCCGTGGTGGGAACCATGGGAACGCCGAGGTGTAACTCTTTCGAGCGGCGCAACAAACTGAGCATCACATTGCGGCCACGCTCGTGTCCGGATGTTTCGACAACACCATTTAGCGACTGAATCCATTCCGCGGTTTCCGCAGGGTCGGAGTCAATATTGGTGACGGAATACGGATCTTGATCGTTTACGGTCACGCGTTGCACTTTCTTCTTAAACGGACAGGTCGTGTCCGCGCGCCCATTGCGAGAGGCAGGGTGTGCCAGATGCGACGGAAGGGCGACAAACTTAACACTACTGAACGAATATGCTTACCTCACGCTCGTCACGAAAGGCAGAAATCGCATGATTGAAATTGGCACCCTGGCACCGGACTTTGCTCTCAAGAATCAATTCGGAGAAACGGTCACTCTCTCGTCGTTCCGCGGCGTCAAACCTGTTGTTCTTGTCTTCTTCCCGCTCGCTTTCAGTGGAATCTGCACAGGTGAGCTCTGTGAGATTCGGGATAACCTCGGTGTTTTTGCCGACAGCGATGTGGAGCTTTTTGGTGTGTCTGTTGATTCCTTTTTCACGCAACGCGCCTTCGCCGAGAGTCAAAACTATGACTTCAACCTCTTGGCCGATTTTTGGCCACATGGAAAGGTTGCTCAGGATTTCGGTGTCTTTGTCGCCGACGAGGGGTTTGCCAACCGCGCCACCATTGTCATCGACAAAGAGGGCAAGGTCGCTGCCCATTTCGTGACGGCGCCTGGGCAGGCTCGAGAATTCGGCGCGTATCGGGAAGCGTTGAACGCGCTTTCCTAATTCAGTCGATAGTCTTGACTTTCGACAAGAGGGCCTTTAGCTCAGTTGGTAGAGCGCCACGTTTACACCGTGGATGTCATCGGTTCGAGCCCGGTAGGGCCCACTTCTCGGTAAAGTACGACTGTGAGAGACACGTCGATACCTACCCCGGCAATCGTGGATGCGCGTCTCATCGAAGCGCCCTTTGAAGTTGCCGTGCGGCAAGGACCGTCCCTGCCACCCGACGCGAAAGAGCCCGAACGCTCGGGTGCACCGCACGCTTCTCGGGATAACGCCCCGTCGGGTGATGCGTCATCGCACCGGGAGCAAAAGCGCCGGCAAAAGGCGGCAGAACGCCTCGCGCAACGCGAGGCCAAGCTCAGCGCGCAGCAGCGAGCTGCGGAATTGAAAGCTGCCGCCAAAGCGGAGAAACAATCTTCTCGAACGCACAAACGCAAACCCGATTCATCCGCGCAGGTGAGTGTCGAAGATCCGACGGCGGCCTTCGATGCGGTCTTTGGCGCGTCAGCTCACCCGTCTGCGGAGAAGGCCGACATGCCTGAACCGATTCGACGAGCTACCAGCTTCGACGAGTTGATGGGACACTCCGGCGAGTGACAACCGTCAACGAATTATGTTCGATCATTGAGCAGACCTGGCCCGCCGCAGGTGCCGAGTCATGGGATTCCATTGGACTCGTTGTAGGTCATCGCCGAGACACCGTCACACATGTGCGTCTCTGCGTCGATGTGACGCCCGACGTGATAGCGGATGCGCACGCCGCCGGTGCCGATTTTCTCATCGCACATCATCCATTGCTATTGCGAGGCGTGACCTCAATCGACGAAGAGACGTACAAAGGAAATAGTGTGGCGTTGTTGATTCGTCATCGAATCGGACTTCTGACCGCACACACGAATGCGGATGTCGTGTCTCGAGGGGTGTCGGATTCCCTCGCTCGAGCGCTCGAACTGACGGACGTGGAGCCGATCGTTGCGCATCCACACTCAGTGGGCCACAGCGGAATAGGACGGGTGGGAAACCTCGTGACCCCCACACCGCTCGGTGTGGTCGCTCGCCGGATCGCGACAATCCTTCCCGCGACGGCGGCCGGGGTTCGCGTCTCGGGAGAGTATGAGCGGCTGGTGAGCCGGGTCGCACTGTGTGGAGGAGCGGGGGACAGTCTGCTCTCGGAGCCTCAGGTTCGAACCGCGGACGCGTACATCACGAGTGACTTGCGGCATCATCCGGCGTCAGAATTTCGCGAGTGGGCCAAGAGCGAAAACGGCCCGGCACTTGTCGATGTGTCGCACTGGGCGAGTGAATGGGTGTGGCTTGCCACGGCTGCCCATGATTTGACAGAGCGCATGCCGTCGGTGGTTTTCTCGGTCAGTGACGTGCGAACCGATCCGTGGGACTTTCTCGTCGTACAGTAATGACGCTACGCGAGCGCGCGGGCACATCCATGAACATCATCGGGGGCAGGCATGAAAGCTTCACCGGAGCACCAGCGATTGCTTCTAGAAGTCCAATCGATGGACACACATGACAGACAGCTCGACTATACGAGTGCGCACCTCCCCGAGTTTGCAGTCGTGCGTGAACTGACGACCTTGCTCGAAGAGAGTGCAGCCGACTTCATTACGCGTCAAGGCGCTGTTGAAGACTTGCAGCGAGAAATCGAGCGAATCGAATCGGATGTCGCTGTCGTTGTCGCTCGGATTGCCACGGATATCGAGCGACAGTCTCATACGTCCAATGCGAAGGATGCTCAGGCAATCGAGGCGGAGCTAGCGAGTTTGCGCAGTCGCCACGCCAATCTGGAAGACATCGAACTCGAAGTGATGGAGCGTCTCGAGGCTGCCGAGACGTCGCTGGCCGAGCTGCGCGAGAAACGCGAGTCACTTCACGCAGACATTGACGCAGCCGAGCGCGCGTCGCACTCGAGCTTGGCGGCGATTTCCGATGAGAGAGCGGAGCTACTCCGAAACCGCACCGCTCTCGTCGCGCAGCTTCCGCCCGATTTGATCGAGTTGTATGAACGGCAGCGACATCGATACGGCATTGGTGCTGCCCTGCTCACGCGTGGTGTTTCGGGTGGGAGTGGAATGGCGTTGAGTGAAACAGACCTGTCTCAGATACGGGCGGCAGCAGCCGATGACGTAGTTTTGTGCCCCGACAGCAGTTGCATATTGATTCGCACTGAGGAATCTGGTCTCTGATGCCTCGACTCATTGTCGAGGCCGATGGCGGCTCGCGGGGCAATCCTGGTGTGGCCGCCGGCGGTGCCGTGGTCGTCGATGACGCAACGGGACACGTCATCGCGCAGATCGGGGTGTACCTCGGTCACGCGACCAACAATGTTGCGGAGTATTCGGGAATGCTCGCCGGTCTCACGTTTGCACTGCGTCACAGCAGTGATGAGACGTTGATTGTGGTTCGGATGGATTCGAAACTCGTGGTCGAGCAAATGTCGGGTCGATGGAAGATCAAGCACCCGGACATGGCAGATCTCGCGCGAGAGGCCCGAAACATCATCGGTTATCGCACCGTCGAGTTCGAATGGGTTCCACGAATCGACAATGCCCGCGCCGACGCCGTCGCGAATCGGGCGATGGACCTGAAGGACTCTTTCGAAATTCTCGACTGAGACCACGTGCGGCTCGACGTAAACTATTTGCAGCGAATGGGTCGGCAAGGCGACCGCGGCGCACTCCGGTGCGACGAGGAACGTCCGGGCTCCACAGAGCAGGGTGGTGGGTAACACCCACCCGGGGCAACCCGCGAGAAAGTGCAACAGAGAGTAAACCGCCTCCCGAGAAATCGGGCGGTAAGGGTGAAACGGTGGTGTAAGAGACCACCGGCGACGCGGGTAACCGTGTCGGCCAGGTAAACCTCACCCGGAGCAAGGTCAGACAGAAAGCGTTTGAGAGCTGCTCGCTCGAGCTTTCGGGTAGACCGCTAGAGCGATACGGCAACGTATCGTCGAGATAGATGGTCGTCGAAGGTCTGATTCAGACCTGAACAGAACCCGGCGTATCAGCTGGCCCATTCGCACCCTTGTGACACTCCGAATCAGTGCCTCCGAAGTCTCTTCTGATTGAGGCACGTGTCCGTGCTAGTTCGGTCCGGCTGCGAGCGCTGCCGCTCCGAGGGTCCCCGCCCGATTGAAGAGCGTCGCGGGAATAATGGGAGTCCGTAGGTCCAACAAGGGCAAAAATTGCTCGTGACTCTTTGAGACGCCACCGCCGACGAGGAAAAGATCAGGCGAAAACAGCATCTCGACGTGCGAATAGTACCGCTGCAGGCGAACAGCCCACTCCGCGTACGAAATGCCCTCACGTTCTCGTGCGACCGCCGAAGCTCGTGTCTCCGCATCAACCCCGTCAATCTCCAGGTGTCCGAGTTCCGAATTCGGGATGAGCACGCCGTTGTAAATCAAGGCGCTTCCGATTCCCGTGCCCAGTGTGGTCATAATGACGAGACCGTCACGATCGCGAGCTGCCCCGAACTTTACTTCGGCAAACCCTGCGGCATCAGCATCGTTGATGAAGTGAATTTCGCGCTCGAGTGCATTCTCAAAGAACTGCTCTGCTTCGAAACCAATCCATCGCTGCGAGATGTTTGCGGCCAGCATGGTGACACCGTGCCGGATTGCGGAGGGGAACGCGACGCCGACGGGAGTCGTGAGAGGCGCATCCAGTTGCTCGATAATGTCGCGTGTCACTGTGGCGATGTCCTCGGGTTCGCCACCCTCCGGTGTGAGGACTCGGATGCGCTCACCAACGAATTCGCCGGACTCCACGTCGACGAGACCGCCCTTGATGCCGGTACCACCGATGTCGATTCCGATGCTGAGTCGGCTCATAAAAATCCTTTGATCTAACGGGGGAGCGTCAAGGTAAGGATATCGGCGCCGCGCTCTGTCACCACGACGGTGTGTTCGAATTGCGCCGTGAGCTTTCGATCGCGCGTGACGACGGTCCATCCGTCTTCCCACATCTCCCACTCGTGCGTTCCCGCCGTCAACATGGGTTCAATAGTGAAGACCATACCCGGCTCCATGACGTCATCGTAAAGAGGAGACGAGTCGTAGTGCGGAATAATCAGGCCGCTGTGAAAATGCGTGCCAACGCCATGCCCCGTGAAATCGCGCACGACGCCGTAGCCCCAGCGTTGCGCGTACGTCGCAATTGCCCGTCCGATCACGTTCACCTGTCGACCGGGAGCGACAGCTTTGATTCCGCGCTGCAACGCCTCTCGAGTGTGGTCTATGAGCGACAATGCGTCAGGTGCCACGTCACCCACCGTGAACATGCGGTTCATATCACCGTGGAAACCGTTGAGGTAGGACGTGATGTCAACGTTGACGATGTCGCCCTCCTCGAGCACCGTGTTGTCGGGAATCCCATGACAAATGACCTCGTTAATCGACGTGCAACACGATTTGGGGAAACCGCGATAGCCCAGGGTGGACGGGTATGCCCCGAGTGAGGTGACAATCTCGTGCGCAAGACCATCAATGTCATCGGTTGTCATTCCGGGTCGGATGACCTCGCCAATGGCATCGAGCGCGCGCGATGAAATGTCACCCGCCAGGCGAATCTGCTCAATGTCTGCGGCGGAGTACACGTTGGATCCCTCAAAGGGTGCCGGACTTGGTTTGCCGACATACTCGGGTCGTCGAATCGTGGTCGCTACGTCACGTTTCGGCGAGAGAACGCCGGGAATGAGCAAACCAGAGGCGTCCTTGGGCATAGAATCCAGTCTATGAGCGGTGAAGGCGCGGAGAGTTACTGGTACAACATGAAGACCGGTGAGGTCGAGTTTGGCTTTGAATCGCCGTCGATTGACCGCGTGGGACCGTTCGACACCAGAGAGGCAGCAGAACACGCATTGGACACCCTGCGCGCAAACAGCGACAAGTGGACTGCCGACGAGCAAAACAACGCCTAGATCGCGTGAAAGCTGTCGCGAGAGTGCGTGATTAGTCGCGGGCTGCGCGCGCCGTTTCTTCGGTGTACGAGTGTTCCGCGGTGGGATATTTCCCGCTGTGAACATCACTCATAAATTCACGGGTGGCGTCACCGAGCACCTGGGCCAAATTGGCATATTGCTTGACAAAGGTTGGCATTCGCCCTGTTGCTAGACCGGAGAAATCTGTCCAGACCATGAGCTGACCATCCGTGTGCGGCCCGGCGCCAACGCTGATAGTCGGGATGCTCAACTCCGAGGTGATACTCCGCGCCAGTTCTGCGGGCACCATTTCGAGCACGACTGCGAAGGCGCCAGCCCGTTCGACGGCGCGGGCATCCTCGAAAACACGTTCGGCATCACTCCCGCGACCCTGTACGAGCATGCCGCCGAGAC
Organism: Microbacteriaceae bacterium; assembly: GCA_009925875.1. GTDB lineage: Bacteria > Actinomycetota > Actinomycetes > Actinomycetales > Microbacteriaceae > RFQD01. Next base: position 12,727 of record RFQD01000001.1, read on the forward strand.
CGTGCTCGCTTTGCGGGGTGAAACCCACGTGGGCCATGACGGGAATTCCCGACTCGACGATGCGTCGAATCATTGATTCGCTCCGCACACCGCCTTCGAGTTTGACACCGTGTGCGTGTGTCTCCTTCATGAAGCGCATCGCCGTGCGAAGCGCCTGCTCGGGGCTCTCCTCGTAGGAACCAAATGGAAGATCGGCGATGACGAATGCGCGAGTAACAGACGTCGCGACGGCACGGGTGAGAGGGATGAGCTCATCGACGGTGACCGGAAGCGTGGAATCGTAACCGAAAATGGTGTTTCCCGCGGAATCGCCGACGAGGAGAAAATCAATGCCCGCATTGTCAAAGATTTTTGCCGTGAGCGTGTCGTAGCTGGTGAGTCCGGTGATTTTATGACCGGACTTCTTTGCCTGAGCAAAGTGACGTGTGCGCACTCGTTTACGAGATTGGTCTGGCGACGACGTGGCGCTCATGCTTGTCAGTCTATGACCGATAGAAAGTGACCGGCAGTCGACGATCACGACCGAACGCCATGCCACTGATTTTTGGACCAATCGCCCCTTGTCGGCGCTTCCATTCAGCACGATCTACGAGTGCAATCATTCGATCCACGATGTCTGGTTTGAACCCGAGCGCCACGACCTCGTCTCGTCCCATTCGTCGAGTGATGTACGCATCGAGCAGGGCATCCAATTCGCCATATTCGGGAAGAGAATCTTGATCTTTCTGGTCGGGTCGTAGCTCCGCCGACGGAGGTTTCGAGATGGAGTTGTCGGGAATGGGTGGTGTTTCGCCGCGGCGACGTGCCTCGTCGTTTCGCCATCGTGCCAAATCCCACACCATCGTTTTGGGCACATCGCGTATCGGCGCAAAACCTCCGACGGAATCCCCGTATATCGTCGAGTAGCCGACGGCGATTTCGGTCTTATTTCCCGTGGTCAATACAAGGTGCCCGTGCATATTCGAGAGACCCATGAGGATTACTCCCCGCATTCGCGCTTGCAGATTTTCCGCTGCGATACCCGTCAGGTCCAGTTGTTGTTCGACCGGTTCGACAACGTGGGCGATGGGCTCGTGGAGCAATACGATCCCCAATCGTTGCGCCGCGTCGTGCGCGTCCGACTGGGAGTGGTCACTTGACCATTTGCTCGGCATGGAGACTCCCACCACGCGCGAAGGTCCGAGGGCATCGACGGCCAAAGCCGCGCACACGGCCGAGTCAATGCCGCCAGAGAGACCCAGGATAACAGAGGGAAAACCGTTCTTTTCGACGTAATCGCGAAGGCCCACAACCAGCGCCGACCAAACTCGTGCCCGCTCATCAGACGGCGTCTGATCGACGGAAACGGTGAGTGGAGGATGTTGCGAATTTCCGTCACCACACGTGACCGCGACACAGTCGCGAGTCAGATTTGTGCGGTTCTCGTGAGTCGCAAGAAGGAGATCGCACACCACAATGTCAGGTTCGAAACTCGCTGCCCGCGCGAGAACAACACCGTGTTCGTCGACGATGAAGCTGTCTCCGTCAAACACAAGATCGTCTTGACCACCCACGAGATTGAGGTAGGCAAATGGGGCTCCAACGGCGTGCGCTCGGCGCGCCACGAGCGGCAGTCGTACGTCATCCTTGTCTTGCTCAAATGGCGAGCCATTGAGCACCACGACAAGACCGGGTTGAATTCGCTCGAGTTCGTCGCACGCGCCCCCGTCTCTCCAGATGTCCTCGCAAATCAAAATCGCGACGTCGACCTCACGAATGCGAACGAGGAGGTGTCCCACTCCGGGGAGGAAATTCCGATACTCATCGAAAACCCCGTAGTTCGGTAAGTGATGTTTGTTATAAACGCCGACAACGGCACCACCATAAAGGACGGCCGCCGAGTTGTGAGCTATGGCGCTCGGATTTTCTGAAAGGGAAGAACCGTGCTCGCGCATCGAGACACTCGGGAATCCGACGATGACAGGGATGTCACCGCATCCCGCCTGCGCCAGGGTCACGGCAAGTTCGGTCATGCACGTCAGGGCGCGAGAAAGAAATTCTGGGCGCACCGCCAAGTCCTCGATGGGATACCCCGACAGGGCCATCTCACCAAACACAACCAGATCGGCGCCCTGCGCGAATGCCGTGACGGTGTCGGCAACAATCTGCGCCGAATTCGCTTCAAAATCACCCAATCGGGGATTGGTCTGTGCGAGAGCAACCCGCAAGTTCGGCATACGCATTAGCCTAGTATCGACCGCAAGAAAGGCTGAGGCGCCCATGGATAAGCAGCAGGATTTCGTTCTTCGAACCATCGAAGAGCGCAGCGTGAAATTCGTTCGCCTCTGGTTCACCGACGTCCTCGGGACGTTGAAGAACGTCGCCGTCGCTCCCGCCGAGGTCGAAGGAGCCTTTGCGGAAGGAGTCGGTTTCGACGGGTCGGCCATTGAAGGATTAACCCGGTCTTACGAGGCGGACATGCTTGCTCATCCGGATCCGTCGACATTTCAGATTCTTCCGTGGCGAGGCGACGTTGATCCGACCGCTCGCATGTTTTGTGACATCACCACGCCCGATGGACTTCCGGCCGTTTCCGATCCACGACACGTACTAAAGCGCACACTCGCGAAGGCCTCAGAAAAGGGCTTCACTTTTTACACCCATCCCGAAATCGAGTTCTACTTGTTGAACAACAGCGATTGGGAAAACGGCGGCGCGCAACCCATTGATCAGGCTGGCTACTTTGACAATGTGCCCGGAGGCGTGGCACACGACTTCCGACGTCGCTCCGTTCGAATGCTCGAAGACATCGGCATCTCGGTGGAATTTAGTCATCACGAGGTCGGTCCGGGACAAAATGAAATTGATTTGCGGTACGCAGACGCCCTGACAACAGCAGACAACATCATGACTTTTCGAACCGTCATCAAAGAGGTCGCGATGGAGCAGGGCGTGTATGCGACCTTCATGCCGAAGCCTTTTTCCCAACATCCCGGATCGGGGATGCATACGCACATGTCTCTCTTTGAAGGAGACACAAATGCCTTTTTTGAAGCCAGTGCGAAATATCAACTGTCAAAAACGGGACGGTCGTTTATCGCCGGTTTGCTTCACTATGCGCCCGAAATTACTGCGGTCACCAACCAGTTTGTGAACTCGTACAAGCGCCTCTGGGGAGGAGGGGAACCCCCGAGCTTTGCGACGTGGGGCCACAACAACCGTTCGGCACTCGTTCGCGTTCCCGTCTATAAGCCCGGTAAGGGTCAGTCGAGTCGCGTGGAGTATCGCGCTATCGATTCGGCCGCGAATCCGTATCTTGCTTTTGCACTTCTCCTCGCTGCGGGGTTGCGTGGAATCGAAGAGGAGCGCGAACTTCCGGCTGAGGCAGAAGACAATGTCTGGGATCTCACCGACACAGAGCGTCGCGCCCTCGGCTACCGGGCGCTGCCCCCGAGTCTCGCAGATGCCATTGAACTGATGGAAGATTCTGAGCTCGTTGCTGAGACGCTGGGCGAGAAGGTTTTCGATTACTTCCTCTTGAACAAGCGACAAGAGTGGGCTGCGTATCGCCAACAAGTCACTCCCTTTGAGTTACGCAATAACCTGCTTTCGCTCTAAACGGACGGAACGGGACTCGTGACCGCTCCCTCTCTCACCGACTTCGCTCGGGCGGGATTTGCGAATCTGTCTGAGTCCCGGCTCGTTGCGGATGAACTCGCGAACGTACACGGGATTGATACCAGCACACTTCTCGCGTGCATCGCCGATTCCCCTGACCCCGATCGGGCGATTGTTGAGCTTGAACGACTCTGCCGTATCGGTGCCGTGACGGATGAACTGAGACCGTTGGTCGCGCAGACCGATTCGTTTAGCCGACTGTTGAGGGTGCTCGGCGGATCCTCCGGGCTGTCGAGTTTTCTGCAGCGGCATCCCTCGTCGCTGAGAATTCTTTCTCCCGAGGGCGCATTGTCCTCGCCGGATGCCCTGCGCGCCTCTCTCTTGGCGGCCGTGTCGGCCCGATCTGGTGTGGCCAAGCTTGTAGGCGAGGCGGGACGGAACGCGCTACGCGTGCGCTATCGCGAGGAGTTACTGCGCATCGCCTCGTTCGATCTCTCCGCTCCGGACGCACTCGCGGTTGTCGGTGAGGTTTCGCACGCCTTAGCGAGTTTGGCGGATGCGACACTCGAGGCCGCCGTGGCACTGGCCCGCGCCGATGTCGTTGATGCTGCGACTCCGGCTGCGGATATCGCATGCGTTCGATTTGCCGTGATTGGCATGGGGAAGTGTGGCGCGCAGGAGCTCAACTACATCAGTGATGTCGACGTCATTTTCGTTGCGGAAAGCATTTCCGAAGAAAAACTCTCGATCGATCGAGCCATCGCCATTGCGACGAAAATAGCGCAGCACGTGATGAGAATCGTGCACGAGGCCGGCGTGGAACCTGGACTCTGGGAAGTAGATGCCAACCTTCGACCGGAGGGTAAGGCGGGCGCTTTGGTGCGCACACTCGATAGTCACGTTTCGTATTACGAGCGCTGGGCGAAAAATTGGGAATTTCAAGCGTTGTTGAAGGCACGCCCCGTCGCCGGAGACGTGGAACTCGGTCGACGCTACGTGGATGCCCTCGCGCCGCACGTGTGGACAAGCGCCAGCCGACCCGAGTTTGTCGAACAGGTGCAACGGATGCGCGAACGTGTCACGGCACACATTCCTGCTGACGAGGTCGACTATCAGATCAAGCTCGGACCAGGGGGATTGCGCGATGTCGAGTTCACCGTTCAATTGCTTCAGCTTGTACACGGTCAAACCGACGACACCGTGCGCACGCGCGGAACACTCGAGTCGCTGGCAGCACTGGCTGGCAAGGGTTACGTGGGTCGACCAGAAGCCGCTTCCTTCGCCGAGAACTACCGTTTTCTCAGAACGCTTGAGCACCGCATCCAACTCAGAGACCTCACCCGCACCCATCTCATGCCGCGCGATGAGTCGGCTGTGCGAGCGATTGCCCGAGGTTCGCGGCGTGCCGTGTCGGCACCTGACTTGCTTGCGGACTGGCACCGGGTCAAACTCGAGGTTCGAGACTTGCACGAACGACTCTTCTATCGACCGTTGCTGTCCGCGGTCGCAACGCTTCCGGATGAGGCGCTCGCCATCACGAGCGAACAGGCGGAATCTCGATTGGCGGCCATCGGGTTTCGAGATCCGCGCACGGCGTTGACTCATATTGCTGCGTTGACGTCGGGTTTGCGTCGCCGTTCTGACATTCAGCGGGCACTGCTTCCGGTGTTACTGAAATGGCTGGCTGAGGGACCGAGCCCGGACTCGGGGTTGCTCACATTTCGCCGCATCAGTGAACAGCTCGGTGAATCTCCGTGGTACCTGCGCATGCTCCGCGACTCGTCGGGAGCCGCAGCCAGGTTGATGACCATATTGAGTGGCTCTCGATACATTGCAAATCTCATCGAACACATTCCGGAAGCCGTTGCGTGGTTGGACGATGACGCGGACTTGGTTCCCCGAACACTCGATTCGCTGCGAAACGAGATGCAAGCCGTCGTGGAACGTCACGTCGGTGCCGATGAGGTGCGGGACTCCCACAAGGCGGTGCAGTCCATTCGTCAGCGGGAAATTCTTCGCGTGGCCATGGGATCCATCCTTCGCATCAACACCGATGAGGTGACCAGCCAAGGACTCAGTTCCGTCATGGAAGCAACGTTAGAAGCCGCGCTGACTCTCGCGCTCCGGGATGAGCCCGTCAATCCGGAAATGGCGATTGTCGCAATGGGCCGATTTGGGGGAGAGGAAACCGGCTTTGGCAGTGATGCCGATGTTATGTTCGTCTACCGGGACACTCCCGAGCTCTCCGGCAATGACGCGACGCGTAGAGCGGAGCGCGTTGTCTCGCGTATTAAGGAGATTCTCGAGGACCATCGACTCCCATTCGATTTGGACACCGATCTTCGACCAGAAGGAAAGAATGGAGTCGTTGTTCGATCCCTGGAATCGTATGCGGCGTACTATCGTCGATGGTCGTTGTCGTGGGAGGCGCAGGCCTTGCTTCGAGCGAGACCCGCGGTCGGTAGTCCGGATTTATTGCGCGACTTCGCTGAGGTTATCGATGCGGTTCGATACCCGGATGCCATCAGTGACGACGACCTTCGGGAAATCCGGCGTATTAAGGCACGAGTCGAAAAGGAACGGTTACCCCAGGGGGCAAACCCGACTCGGCATCTGAAACTCGGCCGAGGCTCTTTGTCCGATGTGGAATGGCTCGTTCAATCGTTACAGCTTCGGCATGCACATGCATTTCCCGCTCTGCGGACAACGTCAACTCGCGCAGCTTTGCGAGCCGCAGTGGAGGCGGAAATGTTGAGCCACGCCGACTATGAGACGCTGAAGACGGCATGGGAGCTCTCCTCGCGCATCCGGAGCGCTCTCACGATCTGGGGAAGTCCCTCCTCCGACATACTCCCGGAAGATCGGTTCGATTTGGATGGAGTGGCACGTTTGGTGGGTTATCCCGCGCGAAGTGCAGCCACGTTCGAGGAAGACTTCCTCAGCGCTACTCGGCGCGCGCGCGCCTGCTTCGAACGACTGTTTTACGACGACTGACAATCGAGAGGTCAGAAACGAACAATGGCCGCTCCCTGTTTAGTGGGAACGGCCATTGAATGCTCGATGAAATTAGACGCCGTAGTAGAGCTCGTACTCGAACGGGTGGGGACGCGCAGCGAGAGGCTTAATCTCATTGTCACGTTTGTAAGAGATCCACGTTTCGATGAGGTCTTTGGTGAAGACACCACCGGCGAGAAGGAACTCGTGGTCGTTCTCGAGAGCAACGAGGGCCTCTTCGAGCGACGCGGGAACCTGAGGAATGTTCTTCGCTTCCTCCGGCGGAAGCTCGTACAGGTCCTTGTCGACCGGCTCGTGGGGCTCGATGCGGTTCTTGACACCGTCGAGACCCGCCATCATTTGAGCGGCAAATGCCAGGTACGGATTGCCCGAAGCGTCCGGAGCACGGAACTCGATGCGCTTTGCCTTCGGGTTCGTGCCCGTGATCGGGATGCGGATAGCCGCCGAACGGTTGCCCGCCGAGTAAACCAAGTTGACGGGCGCCTCGAAGCCGGGAACCAGACGGTGGAACGAGTTCACCGAGGGGTTCGTGAATGCGATCACCGCGGATGCGTGCTTCAGGAGTCCACCGATGTACCAGCGCGCCACGTCGGAGAGACCGCCGTAGCCGTTCTCGTCGTAAAACAGTGGCTTGCCGTCGTTCCACAGGGACTGGTGGGTGTGCATGCCCGATCCGTTGTCGCCGAAGAGAGGCTTGGGCATGAAGGTCGCCGTCTTGCCCCACTCGTTGGCCGTGTTCTTGACGATGTACTTGAACTTCAGGATGTCGTCTGCCGCGTTGACCATCGTGTTGAAGCGGTAGTTGATTTCACACTGGCCTGCGGTGCCCACCTCGTGGTGACTTCGCTCAACATGGAGACCGGCTTCGGCAAGCTTCAAGCAAATATCGTCACGCAAGTCAGCCAGCTTGTCGACCGGGCTCACCGGGAAATAGCCACCCTTGTACGGGGTTTTGTTGGCGAGATTACCGCCTTCTTCTTCACGACCCGTGTTCCAAGCGCCCTCCTCCGAGTCAACGCTGTAAAAGGAACTGTGTTGATTGACCCCGTAGCGGACGTCATCAAAAACAAAGAATTCGGCCTCTGGAGCGAAGAAAGCGGTGTCAGCGATTCCGGTCGATGCCAGGTACTTTTCCGCCTTCTTCGCAACCTGGCGCGGGTCACGCCCGTAAATTTCGCCATTGCGCGGGTTATAGATGTCGAAGATCATCACGAGAGTCTTCTCGCTGCGGTAGGGATCGAGGTAGGCCGTCGTGGGGTCTGGGATGAGCTGCATGTCGGATTCGTGAATCGATGCAAATCCTCGGATTGACGATCCGTCGAAAAGTTGACCGACCGAGAAGAACTCCTCGTCTACGGTCTCGGCAGGAATGTTGAAGTGCTGCTGCACGCCCGGAAGGTCCGTGAAGCGAATGTCAAGGAACTTGACGTCGTGGTCCTTGATGAATTT
>RFQD01000002.1 GCA_009925875.1 Microbacteriaceae bacterium
AAGCCGCTCGGCTGCCGCAACGGGGTCGGCACTGATCAAATCGTTTGCTCGTTCGAGGCGCAGTCGCAGGGCGGTCAAGGGGGTGCGGAGCTGATGAGACGCATCGCCGGCAAAGCGGCGCTGCTGTTCGATGAGCACGTTAAGGCGTTCGGCCATTTGATTGAAGGATGTCGCGAGCGCGCGAATCTCACCGGGCCCCGACCCTTCGTCGGCGCGAATCGACAGGTTTCCGTCGGCGAGCTTCTGTGTGGCCGATTCAAGGAGCCGGAGTCGTCGACTGAGAGACGTCGCAATGATGTAGCCGATGATGCCGGCCAACAGCAGAGTTGAAATCGCGATGATGCCGAGCATGCGCAGTTGGGCATCCACGGCGTCACTGACGACTTTTGCCGGATACGTCAATCGCACGGCTCCGATGACATCGGCCCCATTCAGCACGGGCACCGCAACGTAGAGCAGATTCTCTTGCAGGCTCGTGGAAAAGCGTTCGCCGGCGACGATCGTGCCACTCAGCGCGCTCGCCACCTCCGGCCGAGTCGAGTAGTCGGAACCGAGCGCCGATTGGTCGTCATCGCTCGTGACGAGGGCAGCGCCCTGTTTATCCACCACGACGACCCGAGCACCACCCGCATCGCGATAGGCGCGGGCCGTTTTCTCCAAGAAAGTCTTTGCCTCGGCTGAGTTCGTCCAGAGGGCGGATTGCGCTCGCCCCGCAACGACAAAGGCGTCACGTTGTAGCGAGGTTTCGACTTGCTCCCTTTGACTCGTTCGCATGAAGTTGTAGAGCGGAATGTCTTGGACGATGAGCACGATGAGCGTAAAGCTCATCAGTGCGGCCATGATTCTCCATTTCATGTGGGGATGCCGAAGCGAAATCCCACGCCGCGCACGGATTCAATCCAGGCCGGATTTCCCAGCTTTTTACGAATGGCCGCGACATGCGCGTCCAGAGTTTTGGTCGTTCCGTACCAGTTGGTGTCCCAGACGTCGTGAAGGATGTCCGTCCGCCGATGCACGGCACCCGGGTCTTCGCTGAGATACACGAGCAACTCGAATTCTTTAGGAGTCAGGTGGACTTCCTCACCGGCTAACGACACGCGAATGGAGCGGGTATCGATTCTCAATGGCCCGAATGCCCGTTCGGGGGAGGATGTCGCTGGTTGTTCCACACCCGCGGTGCGTCGGGCCACGGCCTTGATGCGGGCGACAAGCTCCCGCATGCCAAATGGCTTGACCACGTAATCGTCTGCACCGATTTCCAGCGCAATGACTCGGTCGATTTCCTCATCGCGAGCACTCACGACAATGATGGGCACCGGCGAAACCTTGCGAATCTGACGGCACACGTCTGTGCCGTCCATGTCCGGCAGACCTAAATCCAGCAAAACCAATTCCGGGTCAAACGCATCGAGCGCCGCGAGGGCGTCCACCCCTGTCGAAACGTGCAGTGCCTGAAAGTTCGCGGATTCGAGGCCGTCGATGATTCCGTCGGCTACCGAGGGGTCGTCTTCTACAATCAGGATGCGCACGCGTCTATTGTCTCGTCAATCGTGCATGAGCACACCGTGCAATAAGTGGGCCTAAAAATATTTGCCGATTCTTTGACATTTCGATGATGTTCTCCGGATGTCCGTTCTCTAGCCTTTTCCTATGGCATCTCCAGCAGCAGCAGCACTCGCCGTCGTCGGAATTCTCGGAACCGCAGGCGCGGCCATGGCCGTGAACGCGGACGTTCTCGACGTCGCCGGTAATTCGGCCCTCGGCAACGCGAGCTCGGTCTTGGTGCCGTCCTCCGCGTCCACTACGACACAGGGTGCCCCATCGCCGGCGCAGCAGGCTCAATCAACAGCCCCGACACCAGCTCCGGCCTCCGGCACCCGTCAAATCGTTCAGGTGAGTGTTTCCGGACCCGCGACCGCCCCGGCCGCCGACTCGTCGACTCCCATCGACGCGCCGGTCGTGGAAGATCCCGCGAGCGACCTCACGACAGCTGATGACTCTGTCGAGGAAGAGCCGGTTGATGGTACGACCGGAGGATCGGGGAGCGGCTCGTACGATAGCGAAGATGATGGCGAGGACGGTGAGCACAGCGGTCACGGGGGTCACGGGGGTCACGTGAGGGACGACTCGATCGAGGACTAGTTGCTCATGAAAAAACATCATCCCGCTGCGCGCGCTCGAAACTTTACCGGCGCTGTATCCGCCTTGACTCTCGTCGCCATGGTCACGGGGTTCCAATTCGCGGCTGCGAGCGAAGCTCAGAATGCCGCTTCGTCGACCAACGCGACACCGGTCCCATCGACACCCTCGACTTCAGATGTGACCACGGCTAATGGCTCGGGCCCGACCGCTCCCGAGGTCCCCGCACCAGAAACCGTTGGGTCAACGGGGGCACAAGTGCCCGGGCCGGTAGCGGAGCCGGTTTCCGCACCGGCTGTTTCTGACGTTGCGCCTCCAGCGCCGGCACCTCCCGTACCCGACGTGGCGCCCGCTCCACCCGCGCCGGATCCCGCTCCGGTTCCCGCTCCGCCGTCTGGCACGACGGCCGGCTCCTAGAATTCTCGGCGTGAGTGATATCAGTCGCGACGCGCTGAAGGCGGTTTTTGTCCACAGCGATTCGCGGCCGCGCCCCGCGTCAGGCACGAAGCCCCTCATGGGTGGAACGGCGACCCTGACGCTACTCGGCGGACGTCATGAATTACTGGAGCAGTGTTGGTCGTTTTTGGACGAACTCGAGCAATTGTGGAGCAGATTTCTTCCCGACAGCGACATCACACGACTGAATTGGGCCAATGGACAACCGGTCGAGGTGGACGAGCGAACGATACTTTTGATCAACGAGATGAAGGACGGTGTCGTTCGAACGGAGGGACGGTTTGACCCGACGCGACTTCCGGATGTTCTCGCCCTGGGCTACGACGCGTCCCGAGTCGATTCCCGACACGTGACCCACCTGCCCGCGTCGGCCGTTTCGCCCGGTCGCATCGATCTCGTCGAGGCGAGTCAACAGAGCGTCACTATGCCGGTTGGCACGACGCTCGATGCTGGCGGAATCGGAAAGGGCTTCGCGGCTGATTTGGTGTCGTCGTTCGCTCTCGAACGCGGCGCTTGGGGGGTCATGGCTGAAATCGCGGGCGATGTTCGAGTCGCTGGCGAAGCTCCCAACGGGATTGCGTGGCGACTTGGCGTCGAAAACCCGTTTAGCCCGAGGTCACATCGCGCGATTGTGCGCATCCCCGATGGGGGCGTGGTGACGTCGAGTCAGCTCAAGAAACGATTTGGCAAAGACTCCCTCACTCACCACCTCATCGACACTGCGAACGGAAAGAGCGCGGTGACGACTGTTGCTACGGTCACCGTGATTGCTCGTACGGCGGCAATCGCGGAAACCCTCACGAAGCCTGGCTTCACTCAACCCGTGACTAACTATCTCGATTGGCTTCCTCGTCAGGGTGCCGCCGGATTTGTCATCGGTCTCGACGGGACCACGCACGAATCTGACAACTGGAGCCTCTACCAATGAACGAACCGCACATCTGGTGGTACGTCACGCGAGCGAGCGCGGTGATCGCGTGGGTGGCACTGACCGTGTCGGTGCTCTGGGGGGTATTGCTATCAACGCGTGTCCTGCGAAAAATTGACAACCCGTCGTGGCTTCAAGACCTTCATCGGTACCTGGGCGGTACGGCGCTGGTGATGGTCGTGCTCCACATGGTGAGCTTGTCTCTCGATACTTACGCACACTTTAGTGTCGAAGAACTCCTCGTCCCCTTCGCGATCGAACCTCGATTTGCGGGACTTCCGATTGCCTTGGGGATTCTGGCGTTTTACGTTCTCGTTGCCGTCCAAGCATCGTCGTACCTGAAAAATCGAATTCCCTCGAAAGTCTGGAAGGGAATTCACTATTCGTCGTATGTGGCCCTGGTTGGGGTTTCTTTTCACGCCGGGTTTTCCTCCTCGAAAGACGTTGGCCAGTTTTGGTACCAATCGCTGGCTATTGTGCTTGTTGCGCTGGGGGCGGGTTCCGCGATTACGCGCATCCTTGTCGGATCTCGAGCGGCTTCTCTCTCGCACGCTGGTGTCGACTCCACCCGCACCGGAAGGGTCGCGCCACGAAACTCGCGACTCACGGCGGGCTCAGACTCCGCGACGACACCGATTGCCGGGCATCCCCGCCGAATGATTGTGCACGCGATTGATTCGGAGACTCCCGAGGTCAGGCGCTTCACTTTGATTGATGCGGACGGAAACCGACTACCGGTGTGGCAGCCCGGAGCCCACGTGACGATATATTTGCCCGACGGGCGAACTCGGCACTATTCCTTGTGCGGCGACCCGGCTGAACGCAGCCAATTTGAGATTGCCGTACTTCGCATTGACGAGCCCGGCTCCGGTAGCTCCTGGCTCCATGACGAAATCTCAGTGAACTCGGAGTTGCTGGTCGGGGATCCGCTGAATCACTTCGAGCTTGAGCCCGCGTCCGCGTATGTGTTTATTGCGGGCGGCATTGGAATCACCCCAATCAAGTCCATGATCGAATCGTTGCCGGAGCGCCGCGATTGGCACCTTCACTACTTCGGCCGAAGTCGATCGACAATGGCTTTCCTCGATGAACTCGTTGACCGGTATCCCCAGCGCGTGACAGTGTGGGCTCGCGATGAACAGGGGGCAATGGATGTTCGACTGGAGGACGTCCTTTCGCAATCGCCGTCTGATGCGCAGGTTTACTGCTGCGGCCCGGAGTCGCTCATGAGTGCTCTCGCCGTCATCGTTGAAGAAGACCGTCTTCATCTCGAACGTTTCCTCCCGCTCGACAGGGCGAGTGCGTTTGAGTCGAAACCGATAGAGGTCACGTGTCGCAAATCGCGCACTTCATTTGTGGTTGACGCGGATGAGTCACTTCTCGACGCGCTGGAATCACGCGGACTTCCCGTCATGGGGTCGTGTCGCTCCGGAGTGTGCGGCACGTGTGAGGTCCGTGTGGTGGCGGGAACCCCGCTCCACCTCGACTCTGTTTTGCCGGACGCCGACAAGGACAAACTTGGCATCATGTATGCGTGTGTTTCGAGGGCGACAAGCGAACGCCTTGTGCTTGACATCTAGGCGACGTCACCCGAGCTCTCACCGGGTTACCGCTTCGCGCCGACGGCGTGCCGCGTGATACTCTCAGGAGTTGTTCGCGCGAGTGGCGAAATGGCAGACGCGCTGGCTTCAGGTGCCAGTGCCCGCAAGGGCGTGTGGGTTCAAGTCCCACCTCGCGCACGAACAGGGGCATCGACTCTCTCGATGCCCCCTTTTCTTTCAGCTAACGTTCAGCGAATACACTGGTGTGTCTCAAATTGGACCATTTGTCCGTCGCTAAAGTTAGTGACGCACCACACACGTTTCACCTAAGGAGAACAGCATGAACAACAAGCTCATCAAAGCAGGAGCGATCGTCGCCCTCGCCGGCGCGGCCGTATTCAGTCTTTCGGCCTGCTCCACAGCAACGAGCAACCCCGAGTCGAGCGAGACCACCGAAGAGCCAGGCTCGGGCGTGATCGCACCCGTCACGGTTGACGTTGCCACCCTCGACGGCACCACCGTCGACGTTCAAGAAGGAAACTTCATCTACGTCAACGTACCTGAGGGCACGGAAGCCACGTGGACGGCAAAGATTGCCGACGACATGGTTCTCTCGTTCTCGCCCGGAGGAACGGACGGAAGCTCCGTTTCGACCCCGGGATTCAACGCCCTCGCAGTCGGCACCACCAAGGTGACGATGACGGATGGAACCACCACCGTCAACTTCACCGCCAACGTGACCGGCAAGTAGTTCTCACTCAGAACCGACTACGGCCTTCGCCCCGAATGGGACGGAGGCCGTAGTCTTTGCTCGAGTGGAGGAGCTGACCATGAGGCACAGACCGTTGGGGCGCATCCCGCGACTCGGTGCTTTTCTGCTCGCTTTCGTTGCGGGCGTTGCAATGTCTCTGCAGGCCCACATCAATGGACAACTCGGTGCAGAGCTCGGGAGTGGAATCACGGCGGCCACATTGTCGTTTGCGGGTGGTGTGGTGCTTCTCGCCCTCGCCACGCTCGCATCCACGAGCATTCGGCGAGGCATTGTGTCGATCCAACGTGCGATTTCCACGAGGTCCGTGCCGTGGACGTTCACGCTCGCGGGATCGGCTGGTGCCGCGTTCGTACTGAGCCAGAGCACCGTGTCACCGCTCCTTGGTCTAGGAAATTTCACTGTGGCATTCGTCTGTGGGTTAACCGTTGGCGGCCTCATCATGGACCGGTGGGGAATTGGCCCCGCCGGACGTCAGCCGCTCAGTATCTTGCGACTCAGTGGCGCCGCACTCGGCATTGCCGCAGTCGTCATTGCCACGACCGGAGCACGGTCAACCCGCGAATTGACCTTGGCCCTTCTCCTCCCGGTCGCCTGCGGTGTTGCCGTGGCGTGGCAACAGGCCGCGAACGGCAGACTCACGGCGGCCGGAAACAACGCATGGTCGACAACATTGATCAACTTTTCCGTCGGGCTCGGCGTTTTGTTGCTCGGAACGGCCATCGACTTTGCCGTGAGCCATCCCGTCGTGACGTTTCCCATGAATCCTTTGCTCTATCTGGGTGGCCCGGTCGGCATAGTTTTTATTGCGATTGCCAGCATCGTCGTGCGACACATCGGAATCTTGCTCTATGGGCTGTGTGCCACGACGGGTCAACTCTCGTCGGCAGTCCTGTTTGACGTGTTCGCGCCCTCGGACGCCACGTCGCACGCGGTCAGTGCGACGGTCGTGCTTGCCGTGATTGTCGTCGCCGCAGGCGCAGCCCTCGCGAGCCTTTCCGGACTGAGGAGCAAAATGCGCGGCGGCGTCGATGCCGAATGAATTAGGCGAGCAAAAATGCGCGGAGTTGGTCAGCCGAGTACACGGTGGATGCCGCTCCAACAGCCTCGTGAGGAGACCCGTAACCCCACTCAACGATGACCGCAGGAATTCCGTGAGCGGCTGCGCCTTCGACGTCGTATACCCGATCTCCGACGAGAACTGCCCGGCTAGCCAAATGCCCCATGTCGCGGAGCCCGGTCAGTGCCACCGAGACGATGTCGGCCTTGGTCGATCGAGTTTCGTCCTCGCTCGCCCCGCTGATGACAGCAAAGTACTGACTCAAGTCAAGATGGGACAGAATGCGAACGGCTTGACTTTCGGGCTTGCTCGTCGCCACCGCAAGAGGAATCTCGCTTGCGCGAAGTTGTTCGAGCAGTCCCAGCACCCCGGGAAAAACAGCGGCATCGAAGGCGCCATCCCGCCGGTAGTCCTCGCGGTAAACCCGAAGCATTTCCCACGCGTCTGCCTCGTCCAGCCCTAAGCGATGGCGAAACGAGTCGATGAGCGGAGGTCCGATGTAGTGCATGAGTTCCGAGCGAGGTGGAATCGCCCAACCAAAGTGCCGAAATGTTTGTTCGAGAGAGTCAATAATCCCCGGCGCAGAATCGATGAGCGTTCCGTCGAGGTCAAACAGCACGGCGTCAAAGGGCAAGTTGGAGCGCATAATGTCCTCAGCCTAAGCAGTCAAAACAGACGCAAGTGTGCATCGTCGACGCCACGCATGGCGTCATAGTCCAAGACAACGCAGCGTATTCCGCGGTCTTCGGCCAGTGTTCTGGCTTGGGGTTTGATTTCTTGCGCCGCAAAAATACCGGTTACCGGTCGGAGCAATGAATCTCGGTTGAGCAATTCGAGATACCGAGTTAGTTGTTCGACGCCATCAATGTCACCTCGTCGCTTGAGCTCAATCGCCACATGGCGTCCGTCCTCGTCACGAGCCAGGATGTCAACGGGGCCGATTGCGGTCATGAACTCTCGACGCACCAGGGTAAAGCCGGGTCCAAGAATCTCGAGCTGCTCCGACAAAAGTTGTTGGAGATGCGATTCCACACCCTCTTTGATGAGCCCGGGGTCGTCGCCGAGGTCGTGGTCGATTTCGGCGAGCACCTCATGAAAACTCACGACCAGAACATCCGCCGTTTTTGCGTGACTTACGCGCCACAAGCGTTGAACTCCGGCCGCAATCTGATCGGGATCGGGCTCTTCGACAACGAGGATGCACGGCGGGCTCATCCAATTGAGTGGTTTATACGACCCCCCGTCCGAATGGATGAGCAGACTCCCGTCGTTCTTCAGCATCAACGCGCGCGTTGCGAGAGGAAGGTGGGCGTTGAGGCGACCCGAGTAGTCGACACTGCAGCGCGCGATTATCACCTTCATTGCAGCAACTCGGCGCGGAGTTCACTCACCGAGTCCATTCGTCGATACGCGCCACTAAATTCGCTCTCCTCGGCATAACCCCACGAGCACGCCAGGGTCGGCACACCACAGCGCGCCGCACCGTGAATGTCATGGATTCGATCGCCGACCATGACCGGACTGTCGTCGAGTGATACACCCAGATCGCGCAGTGCGGCGGCCACAACATCCCCCTTGGTGTGAACGCCGTTTTCCGGATCTGCACCCTGCACGGCCACGAAATACTGACCGATTTCGAAATGATTCACAACCCGTGCCGCCTCGACGCGCAACTTCGTGGTTGCGGTGGCCAGCGGTATGCCCTGACTCGCAAGGTCGCGGACGAGATCTCGCATGCCGTCAAACAGGCTCATGCCCGTCATACCATCTGCTTCGGCAAGACCGCGATAGTACGCCGTTGCTTCGGTTAACTGGTCGGAATCGAGGTAACGACCCAAGATCTCGCTCGTGGGTGGTCCGAGAAGGAGGCGAAGTTCCTGTCGACCGGGAACAGCGGCCCCAAATTCCAGCAACGTGCGCGCTATCCGTCCCATAATGGCGTCACCCGACTCCAGCAATGTCCCGTCCATGTCAAAGAGCACATGGGTCCAGCGTGAGGTCATGCCTCATAGGCTAGTCGCGTGAACATACCCGACGAACGCCCGGCGATTTCTGGCATCGACATCACAGAACTCGACCCCCAGACGAGACCACAGGATGACCTGTACCGACACGTCACGGGAAAGTGGATGGCTCGAACCGAGATACCCGAAGATAAAGCGCGTTACGGATCGTTCCACATGCTCGCGGAAGAAGCCGAACGTGCCGTGCGCGACATCATCACGGGAATTGCCGATCTTCCGTCCGATCCTGTCGAGCGCAAGGTGGGAGATCTCTACGCCAGCTTTATGGCGCACGAGCGTATCGACGAACAGGGTGTGACACCCATCGCGAGCCAACTCGCCGTTGCTTCGAACGTCGAGACGATAAGTCAACTCCTCGACACGATCGCACGACTCGTACGCCACGGCCTGCCGGACGAAAGCTATTACCGCGACGAGAAGTTCGCCTCGGTTCGCGACGCGTATGTGTCCCACATTCAGCGCATGTTTGAGCTGATTGACGAAGAACTTCCATCGGTGAATGGCGGCGCGTCTGCGGCGGTGCGCGCCCAGCGAGCTTTCGATCTTGAGACCGCGCTGGCGGCGGCACACTGGGACAACGTTCGCACGCGTGACGCGCAAGCGACATACAACCCGCTTCCTTGGATGGACGTCCGGGAACGGATCCTCCGTGCCTCGTCTGCGCGAATCGCCGAACACGCTGCGGGCGAGATGAGCGCGACCGACGGGGGCACCCCTCCTCCCGCGGATCTCGAGACCTGGCTCATTGCACTGGGAGCACCGCGTCAGGCATTTGACACGGTCGTTGTGCGCGAACCGAGCTTTCTGGAGGGGCTGGGTCGGCTCCTCGTTGACTTCCAATTGGATGAGTGGCGCGCGTGGCTCATGTGGCAGGTTGTTCATTCCGCCGCGCCGTTCTTGCCCACGAGATTCGTGGATGAGAACTTCGATTTTTATGGTCGGACCCTGTCGGGAACCCCACAACAGCGTGAACGGTGGAAGCGCGGCGTGGCACTCGTCGAGGGTTCTCTGGGTGAAGCCGTCGGTCGAATTTACGTCGAGCGACATTTTCCCGAGGAATCCAAATCGCACATGGATGTGCTCGTGCAGAACCTCATCACGGCGTATCGAGAATCCATCTCGCAGCTTGACTGGATGTCCCCCGCGACGCGGGCGCGTGCGCTCGAAAAGCTTGACAAGTTCACGCCCAAAGTGGGTTACCCCGACAAGTGGCGCGACTACTCCTCCCTCGAGATTGATCCGTCACACCTGATGGAAAACGTGCGACGCATCGCCGAGTTTGACTTGCACCGCGAGCTCGACAAAGTGGGCAAGCCGATTGACCGAGACGAATGGTTTATGACCCCTCAAACGGTCAACGCGTACTACAACCCTGGCTTCAATGAAATCGTCTTCCCCGCAGCGATTTTGCAGCCACCATTCTTCGATGCCTCGTGGGACGACGCCGCAAATTATGGCTCTATTGGTGCGGTGATCGGACATGAAATCGGCCACGGATTCGATGACCAGGGTTCTCGCTTCGATGGGGACGGTCGCCTCATTGACTGGTGGACGGATGACGACCGCGAGCGCTTCGAGAAACGGACAGCCGAGCTCATTGCCCAATACGATGCTCTTTCTCCGGAGGGGGCCAAGGGTCACAACGTCAATGGTGAGCTCACGATTGGCGAGAACATCGGTGATCTGGGCGGACTCGGAATCGCGTGGAAGGCCTATCTGATTTCACTCCAGGGCGCTCAACCGCCTGTGATTGATGGACTCACGGCCGCCCAGCGCTTCTTCTATGCGTGGGCGAACTCGTGGCAGCAAAAGAGTCGCCCGGAGGAAACCATCCGGTTACTGGCCATTGATCCACACTCGCCGCCCGAATTTCGGTGTAACCAGATTGTGCGCAACATCGACGCTTTTTATGACGCCTTTGGGGTAACACAGGGGGATGCTCTGTGGCTTGATCCCGCGCGTCGGGTGACCATCTGGTAGACGGGTAGGATTTTGCCCTATGGCACCTTCCTCCAAACTTGACGCCGTCGTTGCCCTCGCACAGCATCGCGGGTTCGTATTTCAAGCCGGTGAGATTTACGGTGGCTCGCGCTCCGCGTGGGATTATGGGCCGCTCGGAACCGCGTTGAAGGAAAACATCAAGCGCCAGTGGTGGAACTACATGGTGCAACGTCGCGATGACGTGGTCGGCATTGATTCGTCGGTGATTTTGCCTAAACAGGTCTGGGAAGCATCCGGTCACGTCGAGGTTTTTAGCGACCCACTCGTCGAGTGCACGAGTTGCCACAAGCGCTTCCGTGAGGACCACCTCGTAGAGGAATTTGAAGAGCGGAAGGGGCGCGCACCGGAAGGTGGACTGGCCGGAGTCCCGTGCCCCAATTGCGGCAACAAAGGCCAATTCACAGCACCACGCGCGTTCTCTGGTTTGCTCAAGACATTCCTCGGTCCCGTCGACGACGAGGCCGGTCTTCACTATTTGCGTCCAGAAACGGCCCAGGGCATTTTTGTCAACTTTGCCAACGTCCTCCAAGCGGCCAGAATGAAGCCGCCCTTCGGAATCGGACAAATCGGCAAAAGTTTTCGGAACGAAATCACGCCCGGTAACTTCATCTTTCGGACGCGCGAATTTGAACAGATGGAGATGGAATTCTTTGTCGAGCCGGGAACGGACGAAGAATGGCACCAGTATTGGATCGACCACCGAATGGCGTGGTACGTCGACTTGGGCATCAAACCGGAAAACCTCCGGCTATACGAGCATGCGAAAGAGAAACTTTCTCATTACTCCAAGCGCACCGTGGACATCGAGTATCGCTTCGGGTTTAGCGGAAGCGAGTTCGGCGAACTCGAGGGTATAGCGAACCGCACGGATTTTGACCTCAAAACACATTCCGAGCACAGCGGAAAAGACCTGAGTTATTTCGACCAAACGCGTAACGAGCGCTGGGTTCCGTTCGTCATCGAACCCGCTGCCGGGCTCACGAGATCTCTGATGGCATTCCTTGTCGATGCATACGACGAGGAGACCGTCACGACAGCGAAGGGTGACACCGATACGCGCACGGTTCTTCGCCTTGACCCACGCCTCGCACCGGTCAAGGCGGCGATTCTTCCCCTGTCGCGCAATGAGCAACTCTCACCGGTTGCCCGTGAGCTCACGGATTCCCTGCGTGTGTTCTGGAATGTCGACTTTGACGACGCCGGAGCAATTGGTCGGCGTTATCGTCGTCAAGACGAAATCGGCACACCCTTTTGCGTGACGGTTGACTTTGACTCACTCGAAGATCAGGCGGTTACCGTTCGCCACCGTGATTCCATGCAGCAGGAACGGATTCCCCTCTCGTCGGTCACGGGTTTCTTGGCTGAACGACTTTTGGGCGCCTAACCCTTCCTTGGGCAGCTGCGGAGTACATCGCCATGACACCACGTGCCAGCCCGCGGCCGTCGGTGAACGTTTTTGACATCGTTGTGCGCGGCGAGGGAATACCGGCCTTGCTTGCGGCGACCGACTGCGCGCGCGTGGGCTTGCGCACGGCATTAGTTTCGAGCGCAGCATCCGATGCGACGGTGATGGATGAGGCTCTGGGAGTGGGAGCGGATGCGAAATCGACGTTGAGGGCCAGCGAGGCACGGCTGTTCGCCTCAGGGTGGGGTGGCGTGGTCGAAAACGTGTGTGCCGAGCTCCTCGTGGAATGTCGGGTCGAGCACTCGACTCCCGGTGGCGAACGGATTGTCGGGATACCGGGTTCGCCCTTGTCGACACCGATTCGTCGCGTTATTGGAAATGCCGGGGCCGTGCGTGCCTACGCGGATCGTCTGCGACCCCTGCTTGCCATTGGCGAAGAGTTTAATCTTGCTCGACTTGTGAGGTCGCGCCTGGGGAGTGCGACGCTCGAGAAACTCGTGCGACCGGCAGCACGTGAGGAATTGGGCTGCGCGCCCGAAGACGTCGACCTTCGTGATGTTGCCCCCGGACTCGTCCAAGCAATGAGTCGGGTCGGCTCTCTCTCGCTTGGTGTGCTCGAGCTCGGCGCCCAAGATCCATCGACGCTGACTCGCATCTATCCTGTCGGCGGGTTGCGAGCGGTTGAACTCGCTGCAGTTGCGCAGGCGGACTATTTTGCGGTGAGTCGTCGAGTGCCGGCCGACACGAACGTCTCGGCCTATCGTGAACTTGACCTCCGCAAGCCGGTTTTTAACCAGGCTCTGCACGTTGGCATCCCGCGTGCACGACACGAGGCGCAAGAGCTGTGGCGCTCCATCCTGCACGACCCTGCCTACACGCCAATAGGACCTGTCGACCTAGAGCAGTAGGCTTGTTACGGCATATATTCCGCAAACGACATATAGGGAGCGTGAAATGCGAGGCAAAGTTCTTTTCGTCGTGGGACTCGGCATCGGGTATCTCTTGGGAACCCGCGCGGGCCGTCGTCGCTATGAGCAAATCAAAGCGACCGCGTTGAATCTCTGGGAATCCGAGCCGGTTCAGTGGGGGGTCGCTCAAGTTCAGGACGCTGCGGGCGACTTAGCAGATCAGGCCATAACGAAGGCGAAGTCGGTACTCGCGGCGGCTTCGGGTAAGCCCAGCACGACGCGACCACGGACATCCGCCTCGTCCACCGGCGCTAAGGCGCCCGCGCCGGCGACGAAACGCCCCGTTGCGTCGACCGAAAAGCGCGCAGCCACGAGGGCGCAGCCGAAACCTGCCTCACCCATGGCCGAACCGAGCGCCCGAAGCGGTGTCGCAACGGGCGCAATTCCGGTCACTCCTGCGACCCCGACCTCCTCCTCGACGCCAACATCTCCGGCGGAGTAAGCGAATGCCTCGTTCACCCCGGGATTACGACGCCACGACCCCTCCCCCTCTTGCGGGAGGCGAAGACGCTCGGTCCCTCGTTCAGCTTCTGCGCGAGCTGCCGAGTATCGTCATGGAGCTTCTCCGCGCTGAATTCGAGCAGTTCAAGCGCGAGTTGGCTCGCAAATCAAAGAATTTCGGATTTGGAACCCTCCTTTTCGCTATAGCTGGCGGAATAGCTTTTTTCATGCTGGGAACCCTGACGACGGCCGGCATCCTTGCCCTGGCCAATGTCATGCCCGCGTGGGCTGCCGCTCTCGTGGTGTCGGGCGTCCTGCTTGTGCTGGTTATTATTCTGGTCGCCGTTGGCATCGCGTTGTTCAAGAAGTCGACCGGTCTCGTCCCGACCGAAACGATTGACAGCATCGTTCAAGATGCCCACGCGCTGAAAGGAGAAGGGCGTTTTGACTCCTAAGTCGTCAGATTCCGAAGTGGGTCGCCTTTCTCGGGCCGAACTAACGGAGCATGTCGCACAGACTCGTGCTCGACTGGCCTCGACCCTTGATGCCCTCGAAGACAAGGCGAATGTGCCCAAACAGCTCAAGAAAGGCGCGCAAACGCAAGCGGTCAGGCTCAAAAAGCTTCGTCGAGAAAAGCCCCTCGTTTTTGCTGCGGTGGTGGTGAGTGGCGCTGTTGTAGCAGCCGGTATTCTCGCTCTAGTTGTAAAGTCAGCGACAAAGCGGTAATTTCTATTCGCTAGACCCGTCAACGATGACACGGCCCGCTTGCGCCGGATGTGCGCGCCTGAAGTGAGACGCTGACAGTTCGTTGCATCACAACGACGTTGCAGGTGAAGGTGACGCCGTGTCCGATAAAGGATCGCCATGTCACTCACCGCACCTACGCAGGCAAAGCCACTCGGTGGCTTACGCGTGCTCGTGCCGCGCGGTGGCCCCTGGGGAGATTCGGTGGCGTCGACGCTTCGCTCCAAGGGGGCGACGCCGGTCATCGCACCGATGACCAACTTTGTTCCCGCCCCGGATACAGAAGATCTCACCTCTGCCCTCGCAGATCTCGCGGCCGGGAAGTTCGATTGGGTCACGTTGACCAGCTCAACCACGGTCGATGTCCTCAGTGCCTATCGAGCCACGATTCCGTCCCGCACGAGAATTGCCGCGGTCGGGGAGACGACGGCGAGCGCGCTCGCCGCTATCGGATACAAGGCCGACCTCACGCCCGGAGAGCAAAACACCGCCCGTGGATTGCTTGAGGCGTGGGAGTCCGCCACCGGCGGGGTTGTGCCTTTGAGAATCCTGACCCTCCGCTCGCAGGTAGCGGTCCCGGTCCTCACGGATGGACTGAAGAGAATCGGACATGACGTTCGTTCGGTCATTGCGTACCGCACCGTCGGCGTTCCCATCGACCAGACCGTCATTGACCAGGTTCGACGGGGTGACTTCACGGCCGTGTTGGTGACATCGGGAAGCGTGGCCGAAGAAATCGCCGCTCAGCTCGGAGACATTCCGCGCGAGACCTTTGTTTTGGCACTCGGACCGAGAACCGCCACGGATGCGCGTCATGCGGGTGTGCGAGTCGATGCCACGACCCCCGACGGGACGGTCGACTCCATTGTCGCCGCGTTGACGTCAACCTTTACGAGCGCTCAATAACCTTTCCGCCGTGGGGATGATCTCGGTCACGCCGAGACCGCGGTGTGCGTGTGGCTGGCACAGGTGGGATTGTCTTTCTCGCACTCGAGGCAGCACACGAATCGCTGACGACACAGCTGTTCCCGGCAGTTTGCGAGGTGACTTGTTGACTGGTGACAGATGCGACAACGGGCGAGCTTCACCGCTTCAGGGGCAAAGTCGACCGATATACGCCCGTCAAAAACGTAGAGCGAACCCTCCCACAGACCGTCATTGCGCCTGGCCTCTCCGTAACGCACGATGCCACCGTCAAGTTGGTATACCTCGGTAAAGCCACGTGCGCGCATGAGCGGGGTCAAAATTTCGCACCGGATGCCACCCGTGCAATACGTCACTACCGCCTTGTTCTTGAGGGCATCGTATTTCCCGCTGTCGAGCTCGGCAATGAAGTCTTTCGTTGTTGCGACGTCAGGGATGATCGCATTCTTGAATCGCCCAATTTCTGCCTCGAACGCGTTGCGCCCGTCAAAGAAGACCACGTCGTCACCGCGGTGGGCAACGAGTTCGTCCACCTCGGCGAAGCTGACCACTTCACGGCGGGCTTTGACGCTCAGTCGCGGAAAGTCGACACTGTAACCCGTGGAGTCAAGGCCTGTCCCGTCGCTCCATTTGACGTCGAGTCGAGCAAATGCGGCATATTGCTTGGTTTTGCGGACATATCGCTTCACGTTTTCGACTGTGCCACCAACGGTCCCGTTGATTCCATGGGGCGACACGATGATGCGCCCGCGCAGCTTCAAGGACTCGCACAGCTGCAATTGCCACAGGCGAACCGCTTCAGGGTCGGCAACGGGAGCGAATGCGTAGTACAGAGCGATTTTTGGAATTGCCACAGCCTAATTTTACGGTCGACCATCTTCGTTTCTGACGGGTGGTGATTCCGCGGGCGGCGCAACGACAAATTGACAATGATTCTCAATAAGAATACAGTCAAGCCATGCTCCGACTCGGCCTCGTCACACGGCACGCGGCAACCGCAATTATTGCTGTGCTGATGGCGACGTCACTCGGTGGCTGTGTGACACAGGAGAATTCTGACTTTCGAATCGTGACCACGACGACGCAAGTGACGGACTTTACAAAGCAGGTGGTGGGTGACTCGGCAGACGTGTTCGCCCTGCTCCAAGCGAATCAATCCGCACACACATTTGATCCCTCCGCGCGAGACCTTCTGGAACTCAGCATGGCGGATGCCCTCGTGATCAATGGCGAGAATCTCGAGCCCTGGCTTGATGATGCCATCAGCGCGTCCGGCTTCTCGGGAAGCCTCATCGTGGCGTCGGAACACGTTCCACCACAATTTCGCGACGGTGTCATCGACCCGCACGTGTGGACCAATCCCGTGAATGCCGCCATGATGACCGATGACATTGCCACGGGATTAGCTGCGATAAATCCGGCGCGGGGGAAAACCTATGCGCGCAATGCCGCGACGTACGACCGTCAACTGCACGCCCTCGACGACTGGATTCGTGCCACGCTCAACCAGGTGCCCATTGAAAAAAGGCTCCTCGTGACCAACCATGACGCGTTTACCTATTTCGTGACGGCCTACAACATCACCCTCGTCGGTTCGATCATCCCCGAGTTTGACGACAACGCCGAGCCCAGTGCCGCGGATATCGACGCGCTGGTAGCCAAAATTCGCCAGACCAACGTTCGCGCGGTGTTTGCGGAAAGCTCGATATCGCCAAAACTGGCTCACACGGTGGCCAACGAGGCGGGCATCCGCGTCTTTGCCGGCGATGACTCGCTGTACTCCGACACGCTCGGTCCGACTGGTAGTGGTGCCGAGAATTACATCTCGGCGACCATCCACAACGTTTCTCTCCTCGCCTTCGCGTGGGGAGTTCAACCCCTTCCCCTTCCGCAGGAGCTCACGCATGTCTAGTCCACTCATTGAGATTCGCAACGCCGATTTCGGATACGACGACGTTGTGGCGATTGCTGGCGTGAATCTCACGGTCTCGGCCGGCGAGGCCCTCGCGCTCATCGGGACAAATGGATCGGGCAAATCGACCATCCTTCGCTCGATTGCGGGTTTGCTCGAACCCCTGTCTGGAACCTTGCTCTTTTCCGGGGCGCAGCGAACGCAGGAGACCGCAATGCTCGTCGGCTACTTGCCTCAGGCGGAAACCTACGATGCTGACTTTCCGGTGACGCTGCGGCAAGCAGTCGAAATGGGGCGCTATCGACGATTGAGTTGGTGGCGTCGTATGCGGCAAGTAGATCGCGTGGCTGTGTCGGCCGCACTCGCCGTGACCGACCTGACGGATCAGGCGGATGCGGTATTTTCGACCCTGAGCGGGGGTCAGCAAAAGCGAGCAATTTTGGCCCGAGCGCTCGCGAATCAGCCGAAGATTTTGCTCCTCGATGAGCCTTTCAACGGATTAGACAAGCCCAACCGGGACTCGCTGACGAGAACCCTCGTTCGACTCAAGAGGTCCGGAGCAGCCGTTGTCCTCACGACACACGATCTCGATTTGGCTCGCGACGTGTGTGACACCGCTGCCCTGCTCAACGAGGGCACCGTGGAGGCATTCGGCCCCGTTGCGCAGACCCTGACGATGGAGAACCTCGGCAAAGTCTTTCCCAGTATCGAGCTGTCCGCCGACGCGAGCACCGTTATCATTTCGAGCCATCACGGCCACTGACATGAATCTGATCGAACTGATTCTGGCTAGCTTGCGACTGCCTTTCGCAATTCACGCCTTTGCGGTGATCATCCCGCTCGCATTGGTTTCCGGCCTTGTCGGTGTCTTCATTAATCTGCGCGGACTCGAGTTTGTCTCCGATGGACTGACGCACGCCGTCTTTCCGGGACTCGCCGCAGGGTTCGTGATCGCGGGTAACCCAGGACTGCTCCCCGGCGCTTTCGTCGCCGCGCTCGTCGCAACCGTCGTCCTGACCTACCTCTCGAAGGCGGGGCTGTCGTCTGACACGGCAACAGCCATCACTCTGTCCGGAATGTTTGGCCTCGGTGTACTCATAGTGTCGGGTACCGGTGGCATCACGACGTCGATCGAGACGCTACTTTTTGGCCACCTCTTCACAGTGACGGCGATGGAGGCAGGATTAGCCGGGCTGGCGTGCGGCATAGCGGCGCTCTTGCTTTTCGTCACCTATCGCGCTCAAGTCTTCACTGCGTTCGACCCCGAAGGCGCACAGGGAGCGGGATACGCCCGCCTGCGCACCAATCTCACGCTCAATTTTTGTATCGCCCTCGTCGTGGTGTCCGCATCCGTCGCTGTCGGGAACCTTCTCGTATTGGCGCTGCTCATCGTTCCGGGGGCGGCAGCGCGTCTCGTCTCCGCCCGTTTTTCCACCATGGTGATCGTGTCGTTGCTGATTGCCGTCGTGGCCAGCGTGGCCGGCATCCTGGTTGCAATCTCTCTGTCGTTTGCCGTGGACGTGCCCATTCCCGGAGGGGCAATGGTCGCCCTGATGTTTGTCGGGGTCTATCTCGTGACTCTGCTTGTGCGGGTGCGCCGATGACCTATTTCGATCGAGCCCTCGTGGCAATTTCACTCGCGGGTGCGCTCTCCGGTCTTGCGGGAACGTTCATTCTGCTTCGTCGCCGCGTTCTTTTCGTTCAAGCTTTGACGCACGCTACGTTTCCTGGTGCCGTCGTCGGGGTGCTCCTCGGTCTGTCGGTTCAGATGGGTGCACTCGGGGCGAGCGTGATCATCCTGGTTCTCCTCAGCGTGGTCGGTCGACTGAGACCATCGATTCTGCAAGCCGCGACCGGCGTCGTACTGACCGCTGGGTTCGCGTTGGGGATACTCCTCCAAGCGGTGAACCCGGTTGTTCCCCTGCGATTGGATGCGTACCTCTTTGGGTCCGTGCTTGCCAGCACATCGACAGACATTCTCGTGCTCTCTGCCGTTCTGGTTGGCACCATCATGACGTTGGCTCTCTGTGGTCGACGGCTCGAGTTCTATCTCTTCGATGCCGAGGGTTATCGCGTGAGCGGCATGCGACCGTGGTTAGCTGAGTCAGTCTTGCTCGCACTGACGGTGGCAACTGTCGTGGCAACAATGCCCGCGCTCGGAGCATTGCTCACTATCAGCCTCATCGCTGCCCCGGCGGCCGCTGCCCGGGAGTTGACG
>RFQD01000011.1 GCA_009925875.1 Microbacteriaceae bacterium
GTACATCCGATCGCGATGAGGGCACGCCGCTTATTTTCACGAAGGTAGCCAGCGAGAACCGGTTCCAGCGCGCGGGAGTACGCGTCGAGGAACTCACGCGCACCCTCGGCATTGAGCACATAGTTTGCGACCGCATCATCTTTCCCCGTGAGCGCCCGAAGGTCGGCATCCCAAAAGGGATTGGGTAAGAAACGAGCATCCGCAATGATGTCGGCATCTGTGGGTGTGCCGTATTTGAAGCCGAAGGATTGCAGCGTGACCCGGATTCCAACCGTGGACGCCTCGGCGAACAGCTCGTGTATTGCCGTCGATAGCTGGTGCACGTTGAATTCACTCGTATCGAGAACAATGTCACTGTTTTCGCGCATTTCATTCATACGCGCCCGCTCGGCTTCGATCCCATCAAGGATTGTTCCGTCGGCTTGAAGGGGATGAGGACGGCGGACAGATTCGAAGCGCCTCACCAGTGCTCCGTCCGTTGGGTCGAGAAACAAGATTCGCAGGTCAACGCCCGCGCGCACAGACTGAAGGATCTCTTGTAGGTCGGCGAAAAACGACGACCCGCGGACGTCCACCACGGCAGCAATTTTGGGTATTCGACCCTCGGAAACGCTCGACAGATCGATGAGCGGGCGAAGCATTTGTGGTGGCAAATTGTCGACAACGTACCAACCCATGTCTTCGAGAGCGTTTCCGACCGTGGAACGTCCGGCTCCCGACATGCCCGTGACGATGAGGAGGCGCTGCTGCTCGTTGGCGTTTAGGTTCATCTCAGGCTCCTTGGAAACTAATGCTAGTCACTCGAAGCGACGGAAGGAGTCGAACCTATTGCTTCCGCAATAACGCGTGCGAGAGCTTCGCTGATGCCGGAGACGCTCGAGATTTCCTCACTGGTTGCGCGGCGCAATTCCGATACCGAACCAAAATGGGAGAGCAACGTTGCGACTCGGTGGGGACCCACTCCGGGAATGGCCGAAAGCTCAGAGCGAATATCCTTTTTTCGCTTTGCGCGTTGAAACGTGATGGCAAATCGATGTGCTTCGTCACGAATTCGTTGGAGGAGAAACAGTGCATTTGAGTTTCGTGGCAGGATCACGGGAAACGCGTCGCCCGGCAACCAGACCTCTTCGAGTCTCTTCGCAAGTCCGCACACGGGGATGTGAGCGTGTCCCGTATCGCGCAGAACGCGGGACGCCGCTTCAACTTGTGGGCGTCCGCCATCCACGATGAGCAGTCCAGGCGGATACGCAAAGCCGGTCGCATTTTCTTGGTCTTCCACATCGAGACGTGCGACGCGCCGTCTCATCAGCTGTGCAATCGAATCGGTGTCATCCGTGGTTTCCGAGATGTTGAACTTTCGATAGTGCGCCTTTTTTGGCAACCCGTCTTCAAACACCACCATGGAGCCCACGACGTGAGTTCCCCCAAGATGGGAGACATCAAAACATTCAATCCGCAGTGGCGCCTCAGGAAGTCCGAGTGCCACCTGCAAGTCCGATAGCGCGGCCGTGCGCGTGACATAGTCGGACGAGCGTTTCGTTCGATGCAACGCGAGCGCGTGGACGGCGTTTTCGGTAACGGTCGATGCGAGAGACGCCATGGAGCCTCGTTGCGCGACGCGGACCTTTACCTTTGCCGCGCGCGAGTCATCGAGCTGAATTCTTCGCAGACCGGTCAGCCAATCGGCAAGCGCTTCCGCATCGTCGACCACAGCAGGAACAACAATCTCACTAGGAATCTCTTCGCCTTCTTCATAGGCGGCGCGGAGCATTGAGTCACAAAAATCCTCGTCGTTTGCGTTCAGCTCTGTGTCAACGGTCCAGGCTCGAACGCCCCGTACCTTCCCACCGCGCACCCGAAAGACGTGCACCGCAGCCGTGAGCTCGTCTCGTGCGACCCCAAACACGTCCGCATCGATTGTCTCGTCTAACACCACGGCACTCTTCGAGGCGACGCTGTTAAGCGCTTCAATTGCGTCTCGAATTTTGGCCGCACGTTCGTATTCCTGGCGTTCGCTCGCCTCGAGCATGTCCGTGCGGAGTTTGTCGACGTAATTATCATTGCGCCCGGCCATGAATGACCCGAGTTGGAGCGAAATCTTTCGATGGTCTTCCGGTGTCACGCGCCCGGCACAGGGAGCGGAGCATCGGCCGATGTCACCCAATAGGCACGGTCTACCGGTCGCTGCGGCCTTTCGGTAAACTCCGTCACTGCACGATCGCACGGGAAACACACGCAAAATCTGTTCCAGCGTTTCGCGGATTGCCCATGATTTTGTGTATGGACCAAAGTACTTGGCACCCGGTATGCCTCTACGTCGCGTGATGAAAACACGGGGTACATCTTCGGCCATGGTGATGGCCAAGTACGGATACGACTTGTCGTCGCGGAATTGAATGTTGAACGGAGGATCAAATTCCTTGATCCACGTGAACTCGAGTTGGAGCGCCTCGAACTCGGTACCGACAACAGTCCATTTGACGTCAACGGCCGAGGTCACCATACGTCGAGTTCGTTCGTGGAGCGTGGCCAATGGGGCGAAGTAACTCGACAAGCGGGCACGGAGGTTTTTAGCTTTTCCTACGTAGAGTACTCGTCCCGAAGAATCGAAAAATCGATATACCCCCGGATTTGTCGGTATGTCCGACGTTGCCGGTCGATAGGCCAGGTCGGTACTCATCGGGCGGATGTCGTCGCGAGGATCTCGCGCAGGAACGTAGCTGTGTGGGATCTTGTCTCGTGTGCAACTTCTTCGGGGGTGCCCGACGCAATGAGTTCGCCTCCTCCCGCACCACCCTCTGGGCCGAGGTCGAGAATCCAGTCGGCACACTTGATGACGTCCAGGTTGTGCTCAATGACGATTACGGTGTTTCCCTTGTCAACGAGACTGTTCAACACGAGAAGGAGTTTACGCACGTCCTCAAAGTGAAGACCCGTGGTCGGTTCGTCGAGCACGTAGATGCTCCGACCGTTGGATCTCTTTTGTAGCTCAGTAGCCAGCTTGACCCGTTGGGCTTCACCGCCGGAGAGCGTCGTCGCGCTTTGGCCCAATCGAACGTATCCGAGTCCCACTTCGACCAAGGTGTGTAAATAGCGGTGGATGCTCGACACGGGTTCAAAGAACTCGGCGGCTTCCGATATCGGCATATTGAGAACATCCGCAATGGTTTTTCCCTTGTAATGCACTTGAAGTGTTTCGCGGTTGTAGCGAGCGCCATGACACACTTCACAGTCGACGTAGACGTCGGGAAGAAAGTTCATCTCGATTTTGATCGTGCCGTCACCCGCACACGCTTCGCAGCGCCCACCCTTGACATTGAAAGAGAAGCGCCCTGGCAAGTAGCCGCGCATTTTTGATTCCGCTGTTTCGGAAAACAGGGTTCGAATTCGGTCGAACACACCCGTGTACGTGGCAGGGTTCGAACGCGGAGTGCGACCGATTGGGGCCTGGTCCACGTGAACAACCTTGTCAAGGTGTTCGAGTCCATCGACTCGCGTATGTTTTGCGGGAACTTGACGAGCGCCATTGAGTTTATTGGCGAGCACGCGATAAAGGATGTCGTTGACCAGTGACGATTTTCCCGATCCGCTGACGCCCGTGACGGCCGTGAACGTGCCGAGTGGGAATGAGGCAGTCACACCCTTGAGGTTATTGGCCGCCGCACCCACCACGGTCACCATGCGCTCTGGGTCTATCGGACGCCGCGCGGTGGGCATGTCGATCGACCGGCGTCCGCTCAAATAATCGGCGGTGAGCGAATCTGTGTTGGACATCAATTGCGCCACGGTCCCGGAATGCACAACTCGACCACCGTGGACGCCGGCGCCGGGACCGATGTCGACAATCCAATCCGCGGTGTGAATGGTGTCTTCATCGTGCTCCACGACGATGAGCGTGTTCCCGAGGTCGCGCAGCTTGATCAACGTATCTATGAGGCGGCGATTGTCTCGCTGGTGAAGCCCAATGCTTGGCTCGTCGAGCACATAGAGAACACCCGTGAGTCCCGATCCAATTTGCGTTGCCAAACGGATGCG
Source organism: Microbacteriaceae bacterium (assembly GCA_009925875.1). Classification (GTDB taxonomy): domain Bacteria; phylum Actinomycetota; class Actinomycetes; order Actinomycetales; family Microbacteriaceae; genus RFQD01. Next base: position 4,036 of record RFQD01000011.1, read on the forward strand.
CTGCGCCTCGCCTCCCGACAACGAGCCAGCGGCACGGGAGAGGTCGAGATACGTTAGTCCCACCTCGATAAGGAAGTTCAAACGCGCTCGAATTTCGCGCAAGACTTGCGCTGCAATGTGTGTCTCCCGCTCGGTCAGAATCAGGTTGTCCATAAAGTCGCGGGCGTCGAGTAGGGACAGGCTCGTGATATCGGAGATGCTTTTTCCACTGACCTTGACGGCCAATACCTCTGGTTTGAGTCGTGCACCATGACATTCCGCGCACGGTACCTCGCGAAGGTACTCCGCCCATCTGGCTCGTTGAACGTCGGTCTCGGCCTGCAAATACTGTCGTTCGATGTAGGGAACCACTCCCTCGAAGCCGGAGGAATAGGCAATCTCGCGACCGTATCGATTCTTCCACTTGACACGCACGTTGAAGTTGTTGCCATGCAGGATGGCCTCGCGGACGTCCTCGTCAAGATCCTTCCACGGAGTAGCCAATGAAAAACCGAGATCAGACGCAAGGCCTCTCAAAAGCTTTTCGTAGTACTGAAAAAGTCCTTTTCCTTGCGTGGCCCACGGCACGATGACACCGTCATCGATGCTGAGGTCGGGGTCGCCGAGCAATAAATCGTTGTCCACTGACATTCGCGTGCCCAAGCCAGAGCACGATGCGCACGCTCCGAAGGGTGCGTTGAACGAAAAGGTTCGCGGCTCGATTTCGCTGATCGCGAGCGCGTGTTGGTTCGGGCAGGAGAGCTTTTCGCTGAAGGTCTCGAATTCGCCTTCACCCTGCCGATCTACGTAGTGGACGGATATGGTTCCGTTGGCCAATTTGAGACCAGTTTCGAGCGAATCCGTCAGTCGGCTCAAGACGTCCGGACCAGCCACGAGCCGATCCACAATGACCGAGATATCGTGCTTGAAACTCTTCTTGAGCGGCTGGGCATCACTGAGCGAGATTGTTTCGCCGTCGACAAGTGCACGTGCAAAGCCGGCGGCGCTGAGCTCGACAAACAAGTCAGCAAATTCGCCCTTCTTCTGGGACACGATGGGCGCCACAATCTGGTAGCGGGTTCCCTCGTCCAGTGTCACCAATCGATCCGCGATTTGTTGAACGGTTTGAGCGGCAATCATCTCGCCGCACTCGGGACAGTGCGGAATTCCGATACGCGCCCACAGCAGGCGCATGTAATCGTAAATTTCCGTTATTGTGCCAACAGTCGATCGTGGGTTGCGGTTTGTTGATTTTTGATCAATGGATACGGCGGGACTGAGCCCTTCGATGAAGTCAACATCGGGGCGGTCAACTTGTCCGAGAAACTGACGCGCATACGCAGAGAGCGACTCAACATAGCGACGTTGGCCTTCGGCAAAAATCGTATCGAACGCCAGCGACGACTTACCCGAACCAGACAGTCCCGTAAAAACCACGAGAGCGTTGCGGGGCATTTCGACATCGATGTCCTGCAAATTGTGCACTCGCGCACCTCGGACGGAGAGCGTGTCACGGTCCCGATTCGGCTGCGCATTCACTCTTCGAGTCTACGTTGCGGCTCAGTCGTGTCCGGCGCGCGTGATGTTGCGCAGCTCTCTCTTGATTTCAGACAGCTCGTCTCGGATTCGGGCCGCCAGCTCAAATTTCAGTTCTGCTGCGGCTTCCAGCATCTGTTGATTGAGGCTACTCACGAGCTCTTCGAGTGCCTCAATTCCTCCCTCGGCGATGGCGCTTCCTCGCTGTGACGCCGCTGACCCACGGCTCTTCTTATCGTGAGATCGACGTGAACTCTCGGCTGTGCCGAGCAATTCGGCGGTGTCCGCCTGCTCTCGTGCCAACATTTCCGTGATGTCCGATATCTTTTTTCGCAGTGGTTGCGGATCTATTCCACGTTCCTGGTTGTACGAAATTTGCTTGTCGCGACGGCGCGTTGTTTCGTCGATCGCACGAATCATCGAGTCCGTCATCACATCGGCGTACATGTGTACTTCTCCGGAAACGTTGCGGGCCGCACGACCGATTGTCTGAATGAGTGACGTCGTCGAACGCAGAAAGCCTTCTTTATCGGCATCCAGAATCGATACGAGTGAGACCTCGGGAAGGTCGAGTCCTTCGCGCAACAAGTTGATTCCGACGAGTACATCGAAAACACCTTGGCGAAGTTCGGTGAGTAGCTCAACGCGACGAAGGGTGTCGACGTCTGAGTGCAAATACCGAACGCGAACACCCGCCTCGGTCAGGAAGTCGGTGAGCTCTTCTGCCATCTTCTTCGTGAGCGTGGTCACCAGAACACGCTCATCCTTCGCCGTTCGAATGCGAATCTGTTCGAGCAGGTCGTCAATTTGACCCTTCGATGGTTTGACAATCACCTGAGGGTCGACCAAACCGGTGGGTCGAATAATCTGCTCGACCACGCCGTCAGCGATGCCCATCTCATACTTGCCCGGCGTCGCCGAGAGATAAACCGTCTGTCCCACTCTGTTTTTGAACTCGTCAAACCGCAACGGGCGATTGTCGAGAGCGCTCGGCAGGCGAAAACCATGCTCCACGAGCGTCCGTTTTCGCGAGGCATCGCCCTCGTGCATACCGCCAATTTGCGGAACAGTGACGTGCGATTCATCGATGACGCACAGAAAATCGTCTGGAAAGTAGTCGAGCAGACATTTTGGTGCCTCGCCCGGGGCCCGCTGATCGATGTGTCTCGAATAGTTTTCGATTCCTGAACAGAAACCAATTTGCTGCATCATTTCGAGATCAAAGGTCGTGCGCATCTTGAGTCGTTGCGCCTCCAACAGTTTGCCTTGTGCCTCCAGTTCGGCAAGGCGGCCCGCGAGCTCCGCTTTGATGGTTCCCATTGCGCGTTGCATGACGCTCGCGCTCGCCACGTAGTGCGACGCCGGAAAAACCGAAACGAACTCCAGCTTCTCCACGACATTTCCCGTGAGTGGGTGGAGCGTGTACAAAGCTTCGATTTCGTCCCCGAACATCTCGATGCGAACAGCGAGTTCCTCATACATGGGAATGATTTCGATGGTGTCGCCGCGCACCCGAAAATTGCCACGCGAAAAATCAATGTCGTTTCGCGAGTACTGCATATCCACAAATCGGCGCGCAATGACGTCTCGAGAAATACGGTCCCCCACGGAGAGATTGAGCATCGCCTCGAGGTACTCGGCGGGTTCGCCGAGACCGTAGATGCAGGACACCGTGGATATCACGATCACGTCGCGACGAGTGAGCAAAGAATTGGTCGTGCTATGCCGCAGACGCTCGACCTCGGCATTCGTGGACGAATCCTTTTCAATGAATGTGTCGGTTTGTGGGACGTACGCCTCGGGCTGGTAGTAGTCGTAGTACGACACGAAGTATTCGACAGCATTGTCGGGCATGAGCTCACGAAATTCCGTCGCCAATTGTGCAGCGAGTGTCTTGTTATGCGCCAAAATCAGCGTGGGTCGCTGAACCGCTTCGATGAGCCATGCCGTCGTCGCCGATTTGCCCGTGCCCGTCGCACCCAACAGGACAACGTCCGTTTCGCCGGCCGAAATGCGACCCGCCAACTCGGCAATCGCCGACGGCTGATCACCGCTGGGTTGGTAATCACTGACCACCCGAAACGGGTTTCGGCTTCGAGTCGGTTGCATGTCCTCAGTCTAGGCAGAGCGAAAGTGCGAGAGCTTCTGCCACAATTCATCAACCTGCTCGCGCGTGTGTTCCATCGTGCCATTGGTGTCAATGACGTAGTCAGCAATCGCCAGGCGCTCATCTTCGCCGGCCTGAGCGCCAATGCGCGCGTTCGCTTCGTCGAGCTTCATGCCTCTTCCGTCTACGAGTCTCTGCACTCGAAGCTCGGGTGACGCAGACACAGCAACAATCGCGTCGAAAGAAATATTTGATTCCGATTCGACGAGCAACGGAATCGCGTAAATGATCACACCGTCGGGATCTCTTTCCCGGATTTGTTCGATAAGTTCTCGGGTCCGTTCCCGAACGCGTGGGTGGACAATGGCGTTCAGCCGTGCACGGGATTCTTCGTGACCGAAAACAATCTGGGCGAGAGCTGCGCGGTCGAGTGAGCCCTGACGAATAACGTCAGGACCGAATGCTTCTTCAATGTCAGACAGCGCTGGCGAACCCGGTTCAACGACGGCCCGGGACACATCATCCGCGTCGATGCAATGCGCGCCCTTCTCGGAGAACATCTGCGACACGGTGCTCTTCCCCGAAGCGATACCCCCGGTGAGCGCAACAAGGATCACGGTATCAACCAGCTGATTGCGAGCGCCATGCGGTGGGAAACCAGTGTCGGATGTGCGGTCGTGCGCCAAAAGACAACGACCGAAACTTTCCTGAGAAAGAGTCGGTCGTCATCACTGTGGTTCCGTGACTAGTCGTTGGCTAGCTTGTCGCGCAACGCGGCCAACGACTCATCGTCAGCGAGCGTGCCGGCAGAATCTTCCGGCGACGAGAACGAGGTAGCGACCTCCGAGTCAGCGGGAGTCTTCTCGACGACCTTGGCTTCAGCCTCACGCATGGAGGCTACCTGCTTCTTGTGCTGCTCCCAGCGCGCCTGTGCAGCCGCATACTCGAGCTCCCACTTCTCGCGCTCGGAGTCAAAGCCCTCACGCCACTCGTTTGTCTCCGGGTCGAAACCGTCCGGGTACTTGTAGTTACCCTTGTCGTCATATTCGGTGACCATGCCATACAGTGCGGGATCGAACTCGGTGCCTTCAGTGTCAACCCCCTCATTGGCCTGCTTGAGGCTCAACGAAATGCGGCGACGCTCAAGATCGATGTCGATCACCTTGACGAAGACGTCGTCGCCCACCGAGACGACCTGTTCGGCCAATTCAATGTGCTTGCCGGAAAGCTCCGAAATGTGGACGAGACCTTCAATTCCATCGGCAACGCGCACGAAAGCACCAAACGGAACGAGTTTCGTGACCTTACCGGGAGCAACCTGTCCGATTGCGTGCGTGCGAGCAAATACCTGCCACGGGTCCTCCTGGGTCGCCTTCAGCGAGAGAGAGACGCGCTCGCGATCCATGTCTACCTCGAGAACCTCGACGGTGACTTCTTGGCCAACTTCTACTACTTCGCTGGCGTGCTCAATGTGCTTCCAGCTGAGCTCTGACACATGGACGAGTCCGTCGACGCCACCGAGGTCAACGAATGCACCAAAGTTGACGATTGACGACACGACACCCTTGCGAATTTGACCCTTCTGAAGGTTGACGAGGAACGTGCTACGACTCTCCGATTGCGTCTGCTCAAGCAAGGCACGACGAGAAAGCACAACGTTGTTGCGGTTCTTGTCGAGTTCAAGAATCTTGGCTTCGATTTCCTGTCCAAGGTAGGGCGTGAGGTCGCGTACACGCCGAAGCTCGATGAGCGATGCGGGCAAGAAGCCTCGCAGTCCGATGTCGACGATGAGCCCACCCTTGACAACCTCAATGACCGAACCGGTGACAACTTCGTCATTGTCACGGATGCGTTCGACGTCTCCCCAGGCACGTTCGTACTGCGCGCGCTTCTTGGAGAGGATCAAACGACCCTCTTTGTCTTCTTTCTGAAGAACGAGCGCCTCCACCGAGTCGCCAACGGAAACGACCTCGTTCGGGTCGACATCGTGCTTGATACTCAGCTCACGAGACGGAATCACGCCCTCTGTTTTGTACCCTACGTCGAGGAGAACCTCATCCCGATCAATCTTGACAACGGTTCCAGAGATGAGATCTCCGTCGTTGAAGAATTTGAGGGTTTTCTCGACGGCGGCGAGGAAGTCCTCAGCCGATCCGATGTCGTTGATGGCAACCTGCTTGGTCACTTTGGTCGTTGCTGATGTCATGTAAGGGTGCTCCAGATGGGGCCTGTCTCGGGCTCGCCGACCGATTCGACACGCCTATCATTCAGACGTCCGATGCGGCTTGCGGGCATGCGGATGGGATGCGCAAAAAACACGCGTCTTCTAGGTTATCCCATCAGTGAGCGGCTTCGTTCCACTCGTGTCCCCGACCAACCTGAACGTCCAGAGGAACGCGTAACGTCGCCGCATGTGACATGCGATCGCGCACGATGCGTTCCACCGACTCCCACTCGCCGTGGGCCACCTCAACGATCAACTCATCGTGAACCTGCATGAGGAGTCGTGACGACATGCTCAACGACGTCAAATCGGCCTCGATGCCATTCATGGCAATTTTCATGATGTCCGCCGCAGTGCCTTGCATGGGAGCATTGAGAGCTGCGCGTTCCGCGTTTTCCCTCAGTACCCGATTCGGGCTCTGCAAGTCGGGAAACGGGCGACGTCTTCCAAAAAGAGTTTCCGTATAGCCGTTCGTCTTGGCGGCCTCGACGACTCCGCGGAGGTAGTCTCGTACACCGCCAAAGCGAGCGAAGTAGTCCTGCATGAGCGCTTTTGCTTCGGTATTCGGAATTTTCAACTGGCGTGCGAGCCCAAATGCGCTCAGCCCATAGGCCAGCCCATAGCTCATGGCCTTGACCTTACTTCGCATGTCGGACGTGACTTCAGCGGGAGAAACACCGAAGACACGCGCACCAACGAAACGGTGAAGATCCTCGCCCGAGATGAAGGCTTCGATAAGGCCTTCGTCTTCCGAAAAGTGAGCCATGACGCGCATTTCGATCTGGGAATAGTCGGCCGTGAGCAGGCAGTCGAAACCCTCGCCCACCTGGAATGCTTCTCGTATTCGTCGACCATCCGAGGTTCTAACGGGGATGTTCTGCAAGTTGGGGTTTGCCGACGAGAGTCGGCCGGTCGAGGTGCCCGTCTGCACATACGTCGTGTGGATACGACCGTCTGAGCCGATGGATCCGGCAAGAACATCCACAATTTGTCGAAGTTTGGTCGTGTCTCGAAAATCGAGGAGAGCGTCGAGGAACGGGTGGGGATTCGAGATTTGCAGGTCGGTCAGCGCCGCGGCGTCAGTTGTGTAGCCCGTTTTTGTCTGGCGCGTTTTTGGCATATTCAACTGGTCAAAGAGAACTTCTTGCAGTTGCTTGGGACTCGCAAGGTTCACTTCGCGGCCGATTTGCGCAAAAGCACGAGACTGTGCTGAGGAAGCCCGTTCGCCCAATTCACGAGAAAGTTCGGACAGCGCGCCCGCGTTCACCGCGACTCCCCGATTCTCCATCGCCGAGAGCGTGAGAAGTGTCGGCATCTCGATGTCGAGCATAAGGGCGAGGTCTGTTGCGGATAGTCGTTCGCTCAGCACATGAGCGACCTGTCCCGTCCACCACGCGAGCTCACCCGCAGAGAGACCCCCGTCGTTGATCAACGCGTTCGCGTCACCTTCAGCGAGAGTAACTCCAAAAGCGGAGTGGACGAGGCTACCTAAGCTTCGAGAAGCGACATCAGGTCGAACGAGCCAGTCGGCAATCTCGGCGTCACACGAGATGTTCGTAACGGGAATATCGACATGCGATAGCGCCTTTACTTGGGGTTTCGCGCCACAGAAAACGACGGGGACTGGGCCGCGCAAGAGCTCTCGAACTGGTTCGATATCAGCACCGGGATTCCACGGAACGGTCACACACGAATCCCCTGACGCCAGTCCAACTGCCGTGATAAGTGAACCGATCAGCTCGACGTGCACGGCGATACCGCGCGGTGAGGAGCTCTCAGCGCGATGAACCCACGCGGACAATTCTTCGTCCAATAGCGTTTGCGGAGCCGGGCACGTAACGGTGTGGATCATCGTTGAAGTTGGCAGGGACGAATCGGTAAAGGTGTTCCCTCGGTCGGTCTCAGCCGACGACGGTGTGCCATCGGATTCACCACCACCCAGCTTGAGCACACGTTCTTGAAGGGTGCGGAATTGCAGGCGCGTAAATACTTCGCGAACTGCGTCGAGATTAAAGTCAACTCGAATCAAGTCAGCAGGCGCCACCGGAAGTTCCACGTCGGTGACGAGGCGATTCAACCGACGGTTTCGTCGAGCGTTTTCCTGGTGCTCGCGAAGTGACTCCCCCACCTTCCCGGTGATTTCATCCGCGTGCTCCAATATCGCCTCAAGTGATCCGAACTGCGTGATCCACTTCACCGCCGTCTTCTCACCCACTTTGGGGATACCCGGCAGGTTGTCACTCGTTTCGCCGACCAGTGCGGCAACTTCAGGGTATTGAGCCGGATTGATGCCGTAGCGTTCACGAACCTTTTCCGGGTCGTATCGCGTCAGCGCAGAAACGCCCTGCGTCGACGGGTAAAGCAACGTCACATTGTCATTGACGAGCTGAATCGTGTCACGATCTCCGGAGACGACGAGAACGCGATATCCGTCCCGCTCGCCCTGATGCGCCAAAGTCGCGAGAATGTCGTCGGCCTCGAAGTCTTCTTTGACGAGGGTCACGATGTTCATGGCGTGGAGAGCATCCTGCAAGAGCGGGATTTGTCCGATGAATTCTGGTGGAGTTTCTCCCCGGGTCCCTTTGTAGTCGGGATACTCGCGTGTGCGGAACGAGTATCGAGAAATGTCGAATGCCACCCCGATGTGCGTTGGCTTCTCTTTTGCGAGCAAATTGAGCAACATCGAGATGAAACCGTGAATGGCGTTGGTGTGTTGTCCGTCGTCGGTGCGAAAACTCTCGACCGGCAAAGCGTAGAAGGCTCGAAAGGCAAGGGAATGGCCGTCGATGAGCAGAAGGGTAGGCTTTTTTTCGTCGGTCACGAGGTAAGCCTAACTAAAGGAGCACGACGTGAAACGGGATGATTTACCGGAGCCCCTCAATCTTGCGCAGCTTGTTGGCGTCAGTGCCGGAGACCTGTGTGCTGCCATGAACATTGAATTCCACAAACTTTCCCCGGAACACTCGATCGCGTCGATGCCCGTCGCGGGCAACACGCAATCTTTTGGCATCCTCCACGGTGGCGCCTATGTGGTCATTGGTGAGAGTCTCGGATCAATATCGGCAAACATGCATGCGGCCGGTAACGGGATGGCTGTCGGAATAGAAATTAACGCGACGCACACGGGGAGCGCAAAGTCCGGCTACGTCATTGCCGAATGTACGGCGCTCCACCTCGGTCGCACATTGACTACTCACGAGATCGTCTGTCGCGACGAAGACGGGCGCCGACTGTCAACCGTGAGAATAACCAACCTCATCAAAAAACTATGAGTGCCTAACCCTCGGCAAAAAGATCAGGACTGTTTTGCCCCAAGTTGATCGATGATGGTCAGTGCGACGTCTTTCATGGTCAGCCTCCGGTCCATGGACGCCTTTTGAATCCAGCGAAACGCCTCCGGTTCCGTCAGACCCATCTTTTCGTTGAGGATGCCCTTGGCGATGTCGACAATCTTCCGCGTTTCAAAGCGCTCGCTCATGTCGGCGACTTCCGCCTCCAGAGCCCGCAGTTCCGCACCGCGCGAGAGGGCGATTTCCACGGCCGGCAGAAGGTCCGCCGGGGTAAAAGGCTTCACAATGTAGGCAACGACGCCGGCTTCGCTCGCACGTTCGACAAGTTCCTTCTGGCTGAACGCCGTCAGGAGTAGGACGGGAGCAATCCGGCCGTGATGTAGTTTCTCGGCCGCTGAAATTCCATCCATCTTGGGCATCTTGACATCCATCACGACGAGATCAGGACGAAGTTCCGTTGCCATGGCGACAGCTGCTTCGCCATCCGCCGACCGGACTGCGGCTCGTTGGTGGGTTCCCCCCGCTGGTCGTCGGGAAGGGAGGTAATGTCGTCGCTCACGAGTTACAGCCTAGGATATTGTTGCCCCTGTTGGGCTGAGGCCGGATTGGCGGAATGGCAGACGCGGAGCACTCAAAATGCTTTGTCCGAAAGGGCGTGTGGGTTCAAATCCCACATCCGGCACTCTCTCCCCATGGGTTCACGTTTAGTAGCGTGAACCCATGCGTGTTCTTGGCCTCCTGGGCGGAATGTCATGGGAATCTTCCATCGAGTACGAGCGAACAATCAATGAACTCGTGCGCAGCGCCCTCGGCGGGGCCAGTTCCGCTGATTTGATTATTCGCTCCTTCAATTTTGCGGATATTGAGCGCCTTCAGGAATCCGGGCGATGGACCGAGGCTGGAGGGCTTCTCGGATCAGAAGCGAAGAAACTTGAGGTGGCTGGAGCTGAGGCCATCGTGCTTTGCACCAACACAATGCATGCGGTGAGTGACGTGATTGAGTCGATGATTTCCGTGCCGCTCATCCACATCGCGGACCCAACGGGTGAGGCTATTCGTTCCCGCGGGCTTTCGACCGTCGGTCTTCTTGGAACTCGTTACACGATGGAACACGAGTTCTACGCTGATCGCCTCCGGAAGAATTGGAATCTTGACGTGAAGGTTCCCGATGCGGCAGATCGAGCGAGCGTGCACCGTGTCATTTACGACGAACTCATTCAAGGAATAGTCTCGAGTGATTCACGGAAGATGTATCTCGACGTCATTGAACGACTCGTGGCTGACGGCGCTCAGGGAATCATTGCGGGGTGCACAGAAATTGAGCTCCTTATTTCGCAGAGCGACCTCGACGTGCCTTATTTTCCCACCGCACGCGTGCATGCGGAGGCTGCTGCTGCATTCGCTCTGAGTTAGCTCAGTCGCGCGTACGCGGGGGCTGCCTCGTTATGCGCATCTCCGACGGTGTGAACGCGCAGGTCATTTGTTGACCCCGCAATGCCGGGAGGCGACCCCGCGATAACGACCACCTTGTCGCCAACAGCGGCCAGCTTGTTTCCCAGCAGAACGTCATCCACCTGGCCGAACATCTCATCGGTGTGCGTTACGGGATCCACGAGAACCGACCGTACGCCCCACGTGAGGTTCATCCGACGCCGAATACTCTCGTGCGGGGTGAAGATAATCATCGGGATGGCAGACCGAAGTCGCGCCATCCGTCGAGCCGAATCTCCGGATTCAGTGAAAACGCAGAGAAACTTCGCGCCCACGAACTCTGCTACCTCGGCAGCCGCCAGTGTGATGGCTCCTCCCTGTGTGCGGGGCTTCGTTCCGAGTTCTGGAATGCGGTCGAGCCCGTGCTCTTCCGTCGACTCGATAATTCGAGCCATGGTCGCAACCGTCACCGTCGGATAGTCACCGACGGACGTCTCGCCCGACAACATGACCGCGTCCGTTCCATCCAAGACGGCGTTGGCACAGTCGGATGCCTCAGCACGTGTGGGTCGGGGACTCGAGATCATCGACTCAAGTACTTGCGTTGCCACAATCACAGGTTTTGCCCATCGGCGCGATACTTCTACTGCACGCTTCTGCACAATCGGTACGGCTTCGAGGGGAAGCTCGACACCCAAGTCGCCACGCGCGACCATGATTCCGTCAAAGGCGTCGACGATTTCCTCGAGATTGTCAACTGCCTGTGGCTTCTCCACTTTCGCAATGACAGGTAGTCGAACCCCTTCCTCATCCATAATTTCGTGAACACGCACGATGTCTTTTGCGTCTCGAACAAAACTCAGAGCGATGAAGTCCGCTCCGAGTTTGAGGCCCCAGCGCAAATCTGCCTCGTCCTTGTCGCTCATCGCGGGCACATTTACGGCTACGCCGGGCAAGTTAATTCCCTTATTGTTCGACACGGGACCCGCGACCTCGACAACCGTCGTTACCGTTCGAGCATCGGATGCCGTGACCCGGAGGGCAACTTTCCCGTCATCAATGAGAAGCGGATCGCCGGGTTTGACGTCCCCAGGCAAGCCCTTATAGGTCGTCGACGAGAGTTCTTTTGTTCCGACGAGGTCGTCAATCGTAATGGTGAAGACATCTCCCACTTCGAGGTCGTAGGGACCACCTTCAAATTTTCCGAGACGAATCTTTGGTCCCTGCAAATCCACGAGAACAGCAACAGGTTGTCCGAGATCGGCTGCGGCCTTACGGACATTCCGATAGACCTCTTCGTGCACGTCATAGGAGCCATGACTCAAATTCATCCGGCAGACGTTGACGCCTGCTTCAATGATGCTCCGGATGCTCTCGTAACTCGCCGTTGCCGGGCCCAGCGTTGCCACAATTTTTGCGCGTCTCATGGTGTGTGTCTCTCGTTCGAGGTCTGA
>RFQD01000101.1 GCA_009925875.1 Microbacteriaceae bacterium
GCGTCAGATGTGTATAAGAGACAGGTTCAAGTTCATCCGCTATCCCCACGGTGACGGCGGACCCGACCGGCATCCGCCCGAGCTCTACGACCTCCGGGACGACCCGGGGGAGACGCGGAACCTCGCCGCCGACCCGGCCGTTATCGACGCGCTGCGACTTGTGCGCCTCCCGTACCACCTCTCGGCGCTCACACAAGCGGCGGCCGAAGGAGCCCTCGCGCATGCGGAGCTCATGCTGTCGATGGTCAACGATATTCGGGGTCAACGCGACCGCATTGTCGCCGAGCTTGGCCGTATGGGCTTCACTCCGTACCCCTCGCAGGCGAACTTCGTCCTCTTTGGAAACGTGGCCGATCCGCAGCGGGTTTTTGAACAACTGCTTGCACAGGGAATCATCATTCGCGACGTGGGAATACCGCACCACCTCCGCGTCACCGCAGGAACCGAGACCGAGACCAGCGAGTTCCTCGGCGCAATCGCCGCACTGGCGCCTCGATAGGCTTAAGACATGGCACAATCCTCCGCGGTGCGACAGGCATCGCTGACTCGCACGACGAGCGAGTCGTCCGTCACGTTGTCGCTCAATCTCGACGGCACCGGTGCGAGCACCATCAACACGACGGTTCCGTTCTTCGACCACATGCTCACCGCGTTTGCGAAGCACTCGCTCACAGACCTCACCGTCGAAGCCCACGGCGATACCGCCATCGACGTTCACCACACGGTGGAAGACACGGCCATTGTTCTCGGTCAGGCCATCCGCCAGGCACTCGGCGACAAGTCGGGCATCTCTCGATACGGTGACGCGGTCGTGCCGCTCGACGAGGCGCTGGCTCGCGCCGTCGTTGATATCTCGGGTCGCCCCTACCTCGTGCATGACGGCGAACCGGCCGGATTTGAATACCACTTGATTGGCGGTCACTTCACGGGCTCGATGGTGCGTCACGTCTTTGAGGCGATCACGTTCAATGCGGGCCTGACCGTGCACATCAACGTGCTCTCCGGGCGCGACCCGCATCACATCGCGGAGGCAGAGTTCAAGGCGTTCGCCCGTGCGTTTCGCCAGGCCAAGGCGTTCGATCCGCTCGTGCAGGGCATCCCGAGCACCAAAGGCGCGCTGTGACCAAGACCGTCGTCGTCTTCGACTACGGAACGGGAAACATTCACTCGGCAATGAAAGCCGTCGAAGCGGCGGGCGCTCGTGCCGTGCTGACCCGCGATCGAGCAGCCTGTGCCGACGCCGACGGGCTACTCGTTCCCGGCGTGGGGGCATTTGCGGCGGTCATGGATGCGCTGCGCACGCACGGTGGCGACGAGGTCATCGAGCGTCGGCTTGCGGGTGGTCGCCCGGTGCTGGGAATTTGCGTGGGAATGCAAGTGCTGTTCGACGCCGGCGTCGAGGGCGGTGTCGAAACGCCGGGACTTGGGCAGTGGCCGGGTGTGGTGCGTCGACTCGAGGCGCCGATTTTGCCGCACATGGGCTGGAACACGGTCACCGCGCCAGCCGATTCCACCCTCTTCGCGGGCATCGGCGGCGAGCGCTTTTACTTCGTGCATTCCTACGCCGCCACGGAGTGGACGTTAGACGTGATTCCACCTTTTCCCGCTCCACGGGTGACGTGGTGCGAGTACGGCGAGCCGTTCGTGGCGGCCGTGGAGAACGGACCGCTGAGCGCGACGCAGTTTCATCCCGAGAAATCGGGTGCTGCGGGCATCCGACTGCTCACCAACTGGGTGAACTCGCTCTAATTCGCGAACGTAGACTTGACGAGTGAGCTCACCGATTCTTGAACTGTTGCCCGCCGTCGACGTGGCCGAGGGCAAGGCCGTGCGCTTGACGCAAGGCGAACTCGGTACCGAGACCGCCTATGGTGACCCGGTGGATGCGGCCTTTGACTGGGCGAATCAGGGTGCGCAGTGGATTCACCTCGTTGACCTCGACGCCGCATTCGGTCGTGGCGAAAACCGAGCCCTCTTGCGCCGCGTCATCGATCAGGTGCCCGGCGTCAAAATCGAGCTCTCCGGCGGGATTCGCGATGACGCGAGTTTGGAGAACGCCCTCGAGAGTGGCGCAACGCGCGTAAACCTGGGCACGGCGGCGCTCGAGAATCCGGAGTGGGCGGCGTCCGCGATCGCCCGGTTCGGCGACCGCGTGGCGGTGGGTCTCGACGTGCGCGGTGAAACTCTGGCGGCCCGGGGTTGGACCCAGGACGGTGGCAACCTGTGGGATGTGCTCGCCCGACTCGAAGACGCGGGATGCGCGCGCTACGTCGTGACGGATGTCACGCGCGACGGCATGCTCAACGGCCCGAACCTCGAGTTGCTCACGAGCATCACGCGCAAGACGGGGAAGCCGGTCGTCGCATCCGGTGGAATTTCATCGCTGGCCGACATTGCGGCTCTGCGTGACCTTGTTGCCGACGGCGTCGAGGGGGCCATCGTGGGCAAAGCGCTCTATGCGGGCAAGTTCACACTTCGCGAGGCGATTGAGCTCGCGTATGGCTAACGAGTCGACGCACGAGCACAGCAATGCGACCGACTCGGCCGGTCAACCCTGGCAGGGACGCCAGTTTGAACCCAACTCACACGCAGACGACGATGGGTCGGCCGACCCGCTTGTGATGAGTGCTCTCGAACTCTTTCGATCGTTCGAACCCATGGCGCCGCAGCGCGCGGCAGCACAAGCGGCCGTTGTTGGCGCCATTGCGCGCTCGCGATTGCTGGTCCCGCTGATTGCCGAGCCTGGCGAGGTCGGCGTCTCACCCAACGGTCTTGTGGTTGACAAGACCCAAGAACTCGCGCTCGTGACGGTGGCCGGACCACAGGGGCAGAAGGTCATGCCGGCTTTCACGTCGGTCGCCGCCATGACGAAGTGGCGGGTGGATGCGCGACCCGTGCCCGTCGACGCGCGCCGAGCTGCCCTCGCTGCGGTAGCCGAAGATATCGCGTGGATTGTGATTGACCCGCAAAGCGACAGCGAATTCGTGGTTCGCCGACCTGCGGTTCGCGCCATCGCGCAGGGCGTGGAGTGGCGCCCCAATCACGCGGACCCCGACCTGCATGCCGTCTTTGAAAAGGGTGTCGCGAGCGACCCCTACGTTCGGGCGATTCGCATGGTGCCGGGGGATCCCGACGCGCGTGGACTCAGCGAGGATCTCGTGGTGCAGGTCATCCTCGTCCCAAATCTGCCGCAAGAAGATGTGATGGGCGCGCTGCAAGCGCTCTCGACGGCGTGGGCGGGCGAGACGATTTTTAGCGAGCGGGTCGATTCGATGAAAATTCAGGTCATTCCCGGCGCGTGAGACTTCACCCCGTAGACTCACGACATGGTTGAGACACAAAGGGTACTCACTGTGAGAGCAACGGTGGAGGACACGCCAACAAGTCGAGTGGAGTTTGACGTCAATTGCGATTGGTAAAACGAGGTGTGCGAGCGCGCACGAGCGCGACCGTCCTGTGTCTGGTGCTCGTCATTGCTCTGGCCGCCTGTGCCGGTGGGTCACTCCTCGGCAACGAAGACTCTGGGTCGCCGGGCGAGGCAGGCTCAGCGACCGTGACGCCAGCGGGAACTCCGTCGCCGAGCGCATCCGATGATGCGGGAAGTCTCGCCACGATCGAGCGCGACATTGCCACGCAGTTGGTCGCTCAGTTGACGCGCCAGTGCACCGCGCTGTCACCGGAGCTGGCGAATCCGTCGAACTGGGCGTTCACGAGTACCGAAACGGGCGGGCTTCCGTTCGAGATGACGATCACTTTGGTGGATGACCGAACCCTGTTTCTCTTTGCCACCCCGTACCCCTCCGGCGAGGTAAAAATTACGCCTTACCCGGAATCGGCAGCCACGGCCTATTCCGTATTTTCGACGATGGGATGTAATCCGGTGCCGGGCTCGCCGAAACCGAAGCCGTCGACCGATCCGGGTGCCGCGACTGTCACTCTCCCGAGCTTCTCGGGAGACATCGAACTCGATGTCGACGCGTGGTTTGCACGCAACGCGCGACGTGTGTCCGTGGAATATGACTACGGGACGGACTCGAATCCCGACTGCGAGGACAGTGGCGAGGGAGACGTCATCGGACAATCACCTGCCGCCGGAACCGTTGTGGCGAATTCGAGCACCACGCATGTGCGTGTCGACATCGATTGCAGCTGGTGAACTGGCTGGCGTGGCGTGACTTTTCGCGAGGGAACGGCTAGGTGACGGGACCCGTCCATTTTTCGCCCGGGCCCTGGCCAATCGCATCCGGGAATGGCGATGCTTCACGAAACGCGAGCTGAACCGAACGAAGCCCGTCGCGCAGAGGGCGTGCGTGAGAGTCGCTGATTTCGGGAGCGGCAGCCGTGATGAGACCTGCGAGAGCGTTGATGAGTTTGCGCGCCTCGTCGAGGTCGATCATCGACGGTTGATCATCCTCGTCCGCCAACCCCACCTTGACCGCCGCGGCCGACATCAGGTTGACAGCAACTTCGACGATGACCTCGACCGCGGGAACCTCGGCGATGTCGAGCACCCGTCGAACCAGCTCGTCGTCGGGTGTGGGGGAAGGGGATTGGCTCACGGGACGCATCCTCTGGTAAGGTGGAGAAGTTGCCCCCGAGAAATCGGGAGCAACGTGAGTCAAGTGGAGCAATCCCACCTGATAACCGTTCAAGGTTACTTCAGGTCAGGCACTCCGCCGGTCGGGTCACCGTTCGGTAGTCAGGGTGCTGGCGTCGCTGTAACGGCGACGGGAACAAACGCGCGTGTCGTGTTTGTCCGGGTTCTTCCTCTTCTCTCGCGGCCACTCGCCACCAGATTTCGTCAAGAGGAGAACACCATCAGCGATCCACGCACCAACGACCGCATACGCGTTTCTGAAGTTCGTCTCGTCGGGCCCACCGGTGAGCAGCTCGGAGTCGTGGCGATCGACGTTGCCCTTCGCCTGGCTGCCGAGGCAGACCTCGACCTCGTGGAGGTCGCCCCCAACTCACAGCCTCCCGTGGCCAAAATCATGGACTACGGCAAGTTTAAGTACGAAGCCGCGCAGAAGCTGAAAGAAGCTCGCCGCAATCAGGCAAACACGGTTCTCAAAGAGGTGCGATTCCGCCTCAAGATTGACGAGCACGACTACGACACCAAACGCCGCCACGCCATCAGCTTCCTGAGCCAGGGCGACAAGGTGAAGGCGATGATTCTTTTTCGCGGTCGCGAACAGTCTCGCCCGGAGCAAGGCGTTCGACTCCTGCAGCGCTTCGCCGCCGACGTTTCCGAATTCGGTGCCATCGAGTCGACGCCGACCGTCGATGGTCGCAACATGGTCATGATCATCGGTCCGCTGCGGTCGAAGTCGGATGCGCGTGCCGA
>RFQD01000102.1 GCA_009925875.1 Microbacteriaceae bacterium
TTTGGCGCCAATTTTGAGTTGAGTGACGACCCGATGGCCGCGTGCTGGCAGTTGGCGGGCGTTCTTCCGGTTGGCGAGCTCGACCGCTATGACTTGCTGTGCTCGCAATCGGCCGAAGAACTGATTGCGCAGACGCACGGCATTGTTGCCACCGCGGACGAGACGCTACGCGCCATGCTGGCGAGCGATCAGGGCGACACGCTCGGGCCGACGGAGTTTTCGTAATTCGAGGGGGCAGTTTCCGCAATCGCCGTCGCGAATATGTCACTGGGCATCGACATGGCCGGTCACGTTAGTATCGTCCCGTGCGGTTTTCAAGGCGTGGGTGCGAAAAACCGGTGAGGGTTTCCCAGTACCAAGAACCAATGACTGCCGTCGGCGCATGACAAACGTTCTCGTCATAACCGGAGACACAATCGGGCCTCGAATGGCAGGGCCGGCTATTCGCGCTTGGAAGATGGCTGAACTGCTATCGGCAGATAACAACGTCGCGCTAATGACGACCACCACACTTGAGCCAATTGACGCGCCGTTTGAGCTGCAACGCGTCAGGCCAGGAGAAGATGCCAAGTTTGCCCGGCTTCACGATTGGGCGCACGTCGTGGTCTTTCAAGGCCACGCCATGGACCAATTTGCTGCGCTACGCAATTCCTCCAAAATCCTCGTCGCTGACATCTATGACCCCATGCACTTAGAAATGCTCGAGCAAGGGCGCGAACTTGGGCAAGCGACGTGGAAACTCCGCGTCAGCACCGCGACGAGAGTGCTCAATGATCAACTCGCCCGGGCCGATTTTTTCCTCTGCGCCTCGGAGCGACAGCGGCTGTTCTACCTTGGGCAGTTGACCACTCTCGGGCGAGTCAATCCTGCGACATATGCCGCCGATCCTCATCTCGAGCGACTCATTTCCGTCGCACCCTTCGGGCTCGACGACTCACAGCCCACGCACACTCGTGACGTCGTCAAGGGCGTGCGGGAGGGAATCCGCAAAACGGACAAGTTGATAATCTGGGGTGGCGGCCTTTACAACTGGTTTGACCCACTCACACTTATTCGTGCCGTGGCACAGTTGTCAGTTCGCCACAGCAACGTTCGACTGCTATTCATGGGAACGAAGCACCCCGTTGTCGACGAAATGGGAATCGTGACCCACTCCCTTCGCCTCGCGCAAGAACTTGGAGTGCTCAACAAGTCGGTGTTCTTTAACGAGTCATGGGTCCAATTCTCTGATCGCCAGAACTGGCTACTCGAAGCCGACGCAGGTGTTAGCACGCACATGTCCCACGTCGAAACGACATTCGCTTTTCGCACGAGAATCCTCGACTACTTGTGGACCGGCCTGCCAATGGTTGTCACAGAAGGGGACAGCTTTGCCGAACTCGTTGAGACTCAGAACCTTGGGATTGTCGTTCCACCGCAGAATGTCGATGCGCTCGAACACGCACTAGAGCGTGTGCTTTTCGACAAGAAATTTGTTGCTGTCGCGCGCGCCAACGTACAGCGCGTCCGTGCCGAGTTTTTTTGGGACAGAGCCCTTTCGCCTCTTATCTCGTTCGTCAAAGACCCCCGGCACGCCGCTGACTACATGATCGACCGCCCCGCGCTTTCGCAAGACGGAAAGTATCGCAAGCCCTATGGTCTGACGCACAGCGCGCGAATGTTCTGGCACTACCTCCGGTCTGAAGGGCCGGATCGGGTAGCTAAACGCATCATGTCTCGCCTGAGGAAAACGCGATAGCGCCGATGTTGAGGTGAGGTCGTGCGTTGCCGCGTCGCCCCCATCCCGCACTTACTTCTCGCGTGCCGAGCGCCTCCGCAACAGCGTCAAAGACACGCTTTGGGCGATCACAGAAACGAATTCTCCGATGGCAAGGCCCCACGCTCCACCCGCCGCCCCGAACGCGGCAGACAGAAAGATAATGGCGGGAACGCCGACGCACGCGGCGAGGAGGACACTGATAAGAAACGCTCGATTACCGCCCATGCCGACAAGTGTGACGCGGCCCAACGTTGTGCCGAGTGCGATCGCGATTGTTGCGACACCAAGGCCAAGCGCGGTCATTTCGTCGATAGCCACTCCAGCTCCAAAAAGCAATCCCGAAAGCCAGGGGCCGAGCAACGCGAAGGTCGCACATCCAATCAAGCCCAGCCCTAAGTGCAATGCGAATGAGACACGAGCACGCCGACCAAATTCTTGTGGTCCGTTTTCGACAACCCACCCTTGAAGAGCATTTCCCAAGGCGGATACCGAGTATTGACCCATGCGGTAGAGCTTGTCGCCAGAGACATAGGACGCTGCTTGCGAGGTAGTCGCCGATGCCCCCACAAAAGTAACCGAAAGCGAGTTGTACAAACCTGCCGAAACCTCGGTCGCGGTGGCCGCACGGTTCGTCCGAAGC
Source organism: Microbacteriaceae bacterium (assembly GCA_009925875.1). Classification (GTDB taxonomy): domain Bacteria; phylum Actinomycetota; class Actinomycetes; order Actinomycetales; family Microbacteriaceae; genus RFQD01. The sequence continues at coordinate 2,400 of RFQD01000102.1, forward strand.
ACATGTGCGATGTCTTCCCACCGTGAGTCCGCCCAAAAACCCGATCGCAGGGTTTGTCGCGCATACGAGCCCACACCAATCACGATGGCCAGGATGAGAAGAACGGGGTACCACAGGACTGAACCGCCTATGAGGACTAGTGCCCCGGACGCGAGCGTGGCGGCGATTCGCGGAAAAATTTCAAAAATCGCAATTGATCCGGCATTTCCCAAGCCAATCATGTACCACGCGGACGAGAGGCCGGTGAGGGTCATCGCGGTCGCCATAAGTGCGGCTTCGGCTCTATGCAGAGGCGGTGCAATCGCGAGGGAGAGTGCAACTGCCACGACGGTACTCGGAACCCACAGAAAGATTCTGGCGCGAAGGCTGATAGCGAGTAGTAGAGGCCGGCTGTCTTGCGAGGATATCGCCACCATTCGAGGCCCAACGGTGTTGTAGCCGAGAGAGACGATGAGCGCAAGAAAACCGCCGATCGACTGACCAACAGCGAACGCGACCCAGGCGTCTGCTCCGGCCACTCGAGCCAGCACCGGAAGGAAGAGCAACGGCGTCACAAGTGAAAGGAAAGGAAGCCCGGCAAAGCCGATCAATCGCTTCACGAAGGCGCCGCGCGACGAGCGGCTCACGTGGCCCGAGACCGCGGAGAGACTTGCTGGAGCATTTCCCTACGGTATCAATCGCACGGATGATTTTTACTGAGGCAACAAGAGTCCAATTCCGACACCGATCGCAGAGATGCTGAAAATCACGGCGCCTATCGATATCAGTTTCACGAGTGGGCCAGCAGGGCCGTCTGCAGTTTTTGGTGCTCCACCAAAGAAGCCAGCTGAAATGAGGATGGGAGACACCAGTAGTCCAATTCGGAACGTCCAGGTAAGCCAATCGTCGAAGTTCGAGTAGTCGAGAACAATCTGCCCAATGATGCTGAGGGTGACAAGGACTCCGGCATGGGCGTGACCGGCTCTGAAGTAGTCCTTTTGAACGGGCGTGATGTTCTCGGTGCCAACTTTTCTCTTCAGTACAGAGAGAAGAAAATAACCACCGTAGGCAATCGTCGGTAGGGCAATAAATCCAATTGCCACCATCCATCGCGCTGCATCGCTCATTTTCCGTCCTTTCGCAGATTTTCTCGATCACGACTATTTGCTCCACAAACTTTGTGAAGCATCACGAAATGATGTTTATGTTGTAAACATTGTCCTATGCTGTTTGCATTGTCAACATCGAAAACATGAAGAAGACTCCGTATCATCACGGCGACCTTGAGCAGGCTCTACTCGAAGTCGGTCTGAGCGAAGCGCGTGCTTCGGGGGCTCGGAATCTCGGGGTCACCTACCTGGCCAAACAGGTCAACGTGACGCCAATGGCCGTCTATCGGCACTTTCCCAACGGCGAAAGCCTGAAGGTTTCCATCTCTCAGCTGGCGCGGGAAGAACTCGCGAAAAGAATGCAGGTCGCCGTCGCACGAGAAGCTGATGTCAAGCGCCGCTTTCAAGCGACCGGGCGCGCCTACATCGAGTTTGGACTCGATGAGCCGGGTCTTTTTGCCGTTGCATTTCTTGATTGTGACGCTACCCCTCGCCGCTACGACGACCCGTCGGCATGGGACATCTTCCAAGGCGCAATTCTTGACCTGGCCGAAGCCGGCTACATCGAGCTAGTAGACGTTCAAGCTGTCACCTCAATGGCCTGGGCCGTCGTGCACGGTTTCGTCGTGCTCGCTGGGAGCAACACCACCTATTTGAGTGACACGACTAGCGCGCAAATCGATGACCTGATCGAAAGAACATGGCGAGGCATCACGGCTCCTCTTTGAGAGGTCTCGGTCTCGTCGGCGCACTACGTTGAGAATCGAAACCTGAAATCTCGATGCTGGTGAGGAATAATCTCAGAAAATCATGGCTCATCGGTCCAGAGCACATGGGCGAGCTTGGGAAGGAAGTCCTTTGAGTCGGTTCAGTGACACGCTGTCAGGAGGTACGAGGACCTCCCTCGGCGAAGCAGACGACGTCATTCGCCAATTACTCGAGGATGATTCGAAGCTCAACGAGATTTACGAACTTTTCTTGGACGAAGACCACGTCGTTGCGATGAGAGCGAGCTACGTTGCAATGCGAGTGGCTGAGCAGAATCCTGACACGGTTAAGCCGTTTGCGAGCTACCTCTAAAAAAACCTCGAGCTCCATACGCTACAGCTGGGCTAGTAGAGCCCGAGTAATCCTCTGAACAACGGCGCGAGCGTGACAGCCCACAATACGATCACGAGGTACCCGAGGGCGGTGCCAGCGATTGCGATAGCGCGACCCTTTTTGCCCGTGGCCTTGATCTGCGTCAGGGCACTGTGACCAAGAATGATCCCGACGATGTTGCCGAAGCCGAACACCCCGAAAATAAAGAGAAGAGTTCCAGTGGTGGAGATCGAGTTTCCAGAAAAAGGGACGATCGACCAGTATGCGAGACCCGCAAGGGACGTGATCAGCGACCAAATAGCCAGTCTGCTGGTCCGGGTTACCGGTACTGGGGTGACGGATGACATGGTGTAGTCCCCTCATGAAAACGACGGAGGCAGGCGGTGCACCCAGCATCTACAACCAATGTATGTAGAACGGTCATCCCGACGCAAGAAGAGAACAGTCGTTCTTGAATGGCGTGCCAACATCGTGAAGCGGAGAATGGGGGGTCCCCGGCGCGACGCTGCCGCTTCGCAGTCGCCGTGGGCCCAGTACCCAGGATTCGGATTCACATCGTCAGTGCATGCTATTTGAAAAAACCCTGATCAGGAGCGTTTTTCATAATGCGGATAGTAGATGGAACGCACTAACCCCGTTCCTCCCATGCGATTACGGGCTTGATTCAGGCAGCAATCACTTTCTACGCCACAAAGTGTTTTTCGAGTGCACTTCGACGGGGCTAAAGCATCTCACTCGGCGGCGAAGGCGCC
>RFQD01000103.1 GCA_009925875.1 Microbacteriaceae bacterium
AGCCGTCACCGCCATGCTCGCGTGCGCACGAATCGGGGCTCCCCACTCCGTCGTGTTCGGCGGTTTTTCTGCCGAAAGTTTGCGAAGTCGCATCGATGACGCGGAGGCGACCGTTGTGATCACCGCGGACGGCGGGAACCGGAAAGGCAAAGTCCTTCCATTGAAGCCCGTGGTGGATGCCGCTCTCGCGCCCACGGATTCCCTACCGGATCAATCCACCGTGAATCACGTCATCGTGGTGCAGCGATGCGGGAACGACATCGACTGGGTACCCGGACGCGACCATTGGTGGCACGACCTTCGTGATGAGGCAAGCCCGCAACACGTGGCGCACGGATTCCCGGCAGAGCATCCCCTCTTCATTCTTTACACGAGCGGTACGACGGGAAAACCCAAGGGGATCCTGCACACGACCGGCGGCTATCTCACCCAGACAACCTTTACTCACCGCAACGTGTTCGATCTGCGCCCGGAAACAGATGTCTACTGGTGCACCGCGGATGTCGGTTGGATCACGGGTCACAGTTACGTGGTCTACGGTCCTCTCGCTAACGGCGCCACGAGTGTCATGTTCGAGGGAACGCCCGACACGCCCCATCCCGGTCGCTGGTGGGAAATCATCGAAAGATACGGCGTGACTCAGCTGTATACGGCACCGACGGCAATCCGGACATTTATGAAAATCGGGCGCGACGTGCCGAAACGATTCGACCTCTCGAGTTTGCGACTTTTGGGCAGCGTGGGAGAACCCATCAACCCCGAGGCGTGGATGTGGTACCACGAGAATATCGGCGCCGGTCGCACGCCCATCGTGGACACCTGGTGGCAAACGGAGACGGGAGCCATCATGATTTCTGCACTTCCCGGCGTCACGACGCTGAAACCAGGAAGTGCCCAAACACCGATTCCCGGAATCTCTGTCGCCATCACCGCAGATGACGGGACACCCATCACGAACGAGGATGGAGGGCTACTCACGATCACGGAGCCGTGGCCATCCATGCTCCGTGGAATCTGGGGTGACCCGGAAAGGTTCGTCGATACCTATTGGGCGAAGTTTGGTTCCCGGTACTTCGCCGGAGATGGGGCCCGCCGTGACCGTGACGGTGACATTTGGCTTCTCGGCCGCGTCGACGACGTGATGAACGTGTCTGGTCACCGTTTATCCACAGCCGAGATTGAATCCGCTCTCGTCTCCAACCCCGTCGTGGCCGAAGCCGCGGTCGTTGGCGCCGCGGACGAGACGACAGGGCAAGCAATTGTTGCATTCGTCATCATCAAATCGAGTCAGGTCGATCAGGCGACACCGGCCGAGCATTCGGCGCTACTGCGGGAGCACGTGGCAACTCAGATTGGAGCGATTGCTCGCCCAGCACGCGTGTACATCGTTCCGGAATTACCCAAGACTCGGAGCGGAAAAATCATGCGGCGATTACTCCGCGACGTCGCCGAGGGTCGCCCCATCGGCGATACAACGACCTTGACCGACCCCGCGATTCTCAGCGTGATAAACGCCACGGTGCACTAACGGAACGCGACGACGATTTCGATTTCGACAGGCGCATCGAGCGGGAGGACCGCGACGCCGACGGCTGAGCGTGCGTGGCGACCCGCATCTCCAAAAATCTCTACCAGAGTCTCGGATGCACCGTTTATTACTGCCGGTTGACCTGTGAACGCAGGATCCGATGCAACGAAACCGGTGACCTTGACCACTTGAGTGATGCGATCTAGGGAACCGATAACAGACTTCACAGCTGCGAGCCCATTCAAAATAGCGACTTTGGCGTACTCTCGAGCATCCGAGGCAGGAACAAGCCCATGTCCGTCACCCACCTTCCCGGTCGCGGGAAGTACGCCGGCAACAAAAGGCAGTTGTCCGGCGGTGAAAACCAACTCACCGTGAATCATGGCCGGGACATACGCGGCGACGGGCGGAACGACGTCCGGCAAGGTGAGGCCTAAGTCGGCAAGACGCGAATCAATGTGTGACATGCGCCATAGCCTAGGCGAGTGGACGCTTGAAGTAGGCCACGAGTCCTCCCTCGGGACCGGTGACTATCTGCACGAGTTCCCAACCGTCTTTTCCCCACGTGTTGAGGATGGCTGTCGTGTTATGGATGAGAAGTGGTGTTGTCGCGTATTCCCACGTGACCATGTGCTACATCCTTCTATCGGGTTCTTCCCAAGTTTTTCGGGCTACGCTTTAGTCTATGTTTGCCAACGCTCCGAAATCAGTTCGTCAAACGGGAGGGCTGCTCACCCTCGTTGGAATGAGCGCTGTGGCTGCGGTACTCGTCGCCGCTTCCGTTACTCCGGCCATGGCCGTCACGGGGCTCGCCGCGAATAGCACACTCGGCATTTTCAACGACCTGCCGGACTACCTCCAGATCGACGAACTGGCCCAGAAGACGAGCATTTATGCCAAGGCAAATGATGGCAAAGATGTGCTCTTGGCATCGTTCTATGCGCAGGACCGCGAAGAGGTAGACCTGAAGGACATCTCGCGCTATGTCGTCGATGCCGCTGTGGCAACCGAGGATCCCCGGTTTTACCAACATGGCGGAGTAGACCTCATCGGTACAGCTCGTGCCATGCTGTCCAATTTCGTGGGCGGAAGCGTTCAGGGTGGCTCGTCCATCACTCAGCAGTATGTCAAGAACGTTCTTGTTCAAAAAGCCGAGGGATTGTCCGACCCCGAGGCGCGGAAGGTCGCCTATGCGGCGGCGACCGCGACGAGTGCCGAACGCAAGCTGAAAGAGATGAAGCTGGCCATCGGGCTCGAACAGAACTACACAAAGGAACAGATTCTTTCGGGCTACCTGAACATTGCTTCTTTCGGTGGGCGCGTCTATGGAATTCAGAGCGCGGCAAAGTACTACTTTGGCGTGAATGCGAAGGACCTCACACTCGCTCAGGCGGCCAGCCTCATCGCCACCGTGAACAACCCGAATAACTTGCGCATTGACCAAGAAGAGAACCTCGAGAACAACAAAACCCGGCGTGACTATGTGCTGAGTCGCATGCTCGCCGAGGGAAAAATCACTCAGAAGGAGCACGACGCCGCGGTCGCAACAAAGCTCGAACCGAAAATCACGCCGAGCTCGACGGGCTGCCAGACGGCAGGAAACGCGGCTTACTTCTGCGATTACGTCACCTGGATTATTCGCAACGACCCGGCTTTCGGTAGAACAGAGGATGACCGATGGAATGCGTTCCAGCGCGGTGGGTGGAAAATCATGACCTCCTTGAACCTCAACGTTCAGGCTGCTGCTGCAGACGGTGAAGCGACGTGGGTTCCCACCACCTACGACGGACTCGACATCGGATCCGCAGCCGTGTCGGTCGAAGTCGGCACCGGGCGAGTCTTGGCCATGGTGCAGAACAAGAACTACTCCAATGACCCCGAAGTCACCCAGACGGATCCGTCGTACACATCCGTGAATTACAGCACGGACTATCTCTATGGCGGCTCATCCGGTTTTCAGGTCGGTTCGACCTACAAGATTTTTGCTCTCGCGGAATGGCTTAAGGCGGGTCACGGTCTCGGTGAGATGGTGGACGGGCGCGCCGAGATTGACGGGGCGAAACGCAAGTGGGCCATGTCGTCGTTCACGAACTCGTGTGAGGGTGTCGGTGGTCCGGATTGGTCCACCGTCAACGATGGCGGAAACGCGGGTGGCATCATCGATGCCCTCACCGCGACGACGAACTCGATCAACACTGCGTACATTGCAATGTCGCAGAAACTCGATCTCTGCGAGATTCGTAAGACGGCGGAAAGCCTGCTGGTGCACCGCGCTGACGGCAACACGTTGACGAGTGGTCCGGCATCCACACTCGGAACAAATGAGATCTCGCCTTTGACGATGGCCGTCGCGGTCGCCGGAATCGCGAATCAAGGCAAAGTCTGTTCCCCCGTTGCGATTGACAAAATCACGGATGCGAAGGGGAAAGAAATCCTGCCGCCCAAGACGGTGTGCACGCAGGCTGTCACCCCCCAAGTTGCAAACACCGTTGCCTACGCAATGGGAACGGTAATCTCGAACGGCACGGCGACGGCGTCGAACCCCCAAGACGGCATTCCCGTCGTTGGTAAGACAGGAACAACCGACAGCGCTGTACACACCTGGATGGTGGGTGCGAGCACAAAGGTGGCCACCGCGGTGTGGGTCGGAAACGTCGTCGGCTTCTCGTCGTTGTACAACTACAACTTCAACGGTGTTGCAGGAAACAAGGTGCGTCACCAAATCTGGCGAGAAATCATGACCCAAGCCAACGCGATATTCGGTGGAGATGCGTTCCCCGGTGCCGATCCGACGATGATGGGCGGGGGTCGCTCGGCCTTGATTCCTGAGACGCGAGGCCTTTCCTACGATCAGGCAAAACAGCTACTCGAAGCAAGTGGCCTGTCGGTACAAAACGGAGGTGCTATTGACTCCGAGCTTGCTGTCGGCAAAGTAGTGCGAACCGACCCGGCGACCGGCACCCAAGTTAACGGCGCAGCACTCGTGACGATCTACACGAGTAACGGAACTCTCGTCGCGGGACCTCCGTCACAAGTGGGCATGACCGAAGCCGACGCCCTGGCAGCTCTCTCTAAGTGGAACACTCGGGTCATTTACGTTGATCCTCCGCAGGATTGTAAAGAAGACACGCCTGCGGGTGGAGGCACGCCGACACCAACTCCCACGGTGATATGCACGCCCGGACCCAATCCAGACCAAGGCAAAGTTATTAAGCAGAAACCGAGCGGTGGTTTTGTGAAGCCAACGGCCACCGTGACGTTGACAGTGCAGAATTAGCGGAATGGTCACCATAGTGCCCGGCCAACTCATTGGCGCGGGAGTGGCGGTTGTGGCTGGCGTCATTGCATACGCATCCCTCGTCGAGCGCAATGCCTTCACGTTACGTCGAGTAACGGTTCCGGTCTTGCCTCCGGAAAGCCCACCTATTCGAGTTCTTCATCTGTCGGATCTCCACCTTGCACCGTGGCAAAAATCAAAAATGCGTTGGATATCCGCCCTCGCCGAGCTTCAGCCAGATTTAGTTATCGACACAGGCGACAACCTCGGACACGCTCGCGCGTTGCCCGCACTGCGTGAGGCCCTCGACGTATTTCGTGGCACGCCGGGAGCTTTCGTAAACGGGTCAAACGACTACTTCGCACCTGAATTTAAGAATCCGTTTCGCTATTTTGCCGGCCCCTCGCAACAACACCGCGAGCCCGTGCGCCTAGATACCTTGGCGCTCGAGAATTACCTGAGGACGGATCTCGGCTGGACGGACCTCAATAACCGCGCTGGCCGACTGCGGATT
>RFQD01000104.1 GCA_009925875.1 Microbacteriaceae bacterium
GTTCACCGTGATGACGTGCACGCCCCGCCCGGCAATCGCGTTGAGATAGGCCGCGAGGGTCGCAACGAGCGTCTTACCCTCACCAGTTTTCATTTCAGCGATGTTGCCCAGATGCAGTGCGGCACCACCCATGAGCTGAACATCGAAGTGACGCAAACCAATCGTGCGGCGAGCGGCCTCGCGCACGGCAGCGAAGGCCTCGGGAAGCATGTGGTCGAGCGTCTCGCCCTCGGCAAAACGTGCCCGGAACTCGGCGGTTTCGCCGCGTAGCTCGTCATCGGTGAGGTGCGTGAAGCCATCCTCGAGCGCGTTGATGGCGCGAGCGTAACTTTCCAGTTTGCGAAGCGTGCGACCCTCGCCGATGCGGAGGACCTTGTCGAGAATGTTGGCCACGTGCCTGATCTCCTAGGGGGGATTGTCACCGGCCATTAAAGCCGGAGGAGCGGCTCGACTCCGAGTGAACGAACCGCCCTCCATGCTACTCGTTTGCGCGAACAAGAAACCTGAATCACTCCTGCACTGCGGGCATCCATGACGTGGCCGCGTCAGAGACTAACTCGCTCTTTGGGCCGCAACTTCCGTGTCGATACCGATGACCCCGTAGTGCCACCCTTTACGTCGGTACACCACGCTCGGTCGACCCGTCTCGGCATCTACGTAGAGGTAAAAGTCATGTCCGACGGCCTCCATGTTGTAGAGCGCGTCGTCGAGAGTCATGGGTGTGGCTGAAAAAACCTTCTGTCGAATCAGAATCGGGGAGTAATCCTCATCTTCGTGTGGATTCTCGAACGTCCCCGTGTCGATCCCCAGCGCCTGCGTGGACGCCGGCGTCACGTCGAGACCCGCGAATCCGTCCGCCGAGGCCTCCTGCAAGGAGGTGAGATGATGCGCGCCACCGCGGTGGACCTTCTTTTTGTCTTTGGCACGGCGTAAGCGTTCGAGTAGCCGACCCAGAGCCAAGTCGAACGCCGCGTATTTGTCTTCTCCATCAGATTCTGCTCGGATGACGGGACCTCGACCGACGAGCGTGAGCTCCACCCGATCGCCACCGACGAGCCCCTTCCCACCGTGATGCCGACTCACCGTCACATCGAGTTCGAGCGCCTTATCGGAAAGCTGCTCCACCTTGGCGAGTTTCTCTGACACGTAATTGTGAAAACGGTCAGTGACCTGAATGTGGCGGGCAACAAAATTGAGCCTCATGGCGCGTGGCCTCCTTCGCTTGCGGCGTGCCACCCACTGGGATTCAGGCGGTTTCGTTCACGCCTCCTTGCCTGAAACATAGTCCTCTCCGGCGACGGTGTCACGAGTTGATGTCGAATTCACAGTTGCCTCGAGCGTGGATGCGGCCACCGTCGTACCGCATGCCCCAACACGACCGCGCCGCGCACGTGCGCACCGGCGTCGTGCAGGGCGCGAGTCATCTCGGTCAACGTTGCGCCGGTCGTCATCACGTCGTCGACGAGAACAACGGATGCACCTGTCACGTTCGCCCGCGTGGACATGCTGTTGCGCATATTGTCTGCACGCGCCGAGAGCCCGAGCCGGGACTGGTCTGCACGACGCCGCGACGAAACAAGTGGTTGCCACAACCTCACGCCCGCGTGGTGCGCGATGAGATTGAGCGGTTCAAACCCGCGCACCCGCCGGTTATCCCGGGACGACGGCGGTGCGACGAGGCGAAGAGGTTCCCCCGCGACCTGGTTCTTCGCGGGAGTCAGATCAACGTCGAACCCCTGTTCGAAGGCGCGAATCGTGTCTGCGAATCGGGCCGACAGCACTCGGGCGATGCCCGCGCGGCCACCGTCTTTGATGGCATGAAGAACGCGCGCAAGCGTGACATCGTATTCCCCCGCGGAGACCACGGGAATTGTGAGTGTCGCCGGGGCAGATTGCGGATCGACGAGACGAGGGTGGGCAGACAATGCGTCGCCGCAATCCGAGCACACTCCGACATCGGGGAGACCGCATCCCGCACACTCGGACGGAAATACAAAGACATGAACATCCCGAAGCACGTGACGGGCGGAATCAAGCAATCGCATCACAACAGGATTGCGCGAGTGCGTTGCCCCTCGTCACGCGATGGCGGCAAATGTGGACAGGGTGCTGTCGTTACTGAACCTGAACTTGTACTTGCACATTGCCGGCGACCATCGGCCACGTGCCCGACCCGCGGTAGCTGAAGAGCCCGTTTTCATTCGAACGCATGTACACCTCCGTCACACCGTTTCCCGCAGAAAGCGAGACACCCGCCGACGACGGAGCGACAGGACGGACGCCCCCACCGATGGTGTTGAGCGACAACGTGACTCGACCATCACCCAACGTGGTGAGCACACCCACCGTGACCGGATCAACCCACACGGCCGCGGTGGAGGTGCCCGGCTTCACTGAAAGCACGAGAGGCTCTCCGACAGCAACGGGCCCGTTTTGACCATCCCGGGAAATGCCGGAAACCAACAGTTTCGTGGCACCGCCCGTTTCCATCAGCGCGGCGATGCGCGCTCCGTCACGCGACATCGCAATCGACACAATTCGTCCGTCGGTCGGCCAGGCATTTTCGACCAAGCGCTTGACGCCGCTCGTCGTCGTCGCCAACAGGTCACGCGGTTTACCCCGCGGCACCGACCAGACGAAGCCGTAATAATCAAAAACAGCGGGGGCAAGATCTGCACGCCCGTCAATCAGTGTGGTGCCCGTTGACCGCACCAGCATGACGCCCTCATCCACATTCACGGCGGCCGCATTGTGCGCGTCCGAGTATGCCGCCGACCACGGCGTAAAGGTCGACACGACCGGGCTGATTCCAGGAATCTCTTCGATGACCCCCGACGGCGAAAGGTATCCGAATTTTGTGTCGGCGATGACGAGTGGCCGGGCATCGACCTGCGGGTAGCCCTTTTGAACATCTTCAGATTGCGCTGAAATATCTTGCGGTACTCCCGCAATCGATAGCTGCACAGTGAATATCGAGCTCAGTGATGACAGGCTCGCCGCAGCCTGCCGGAGCATGAGTCGCTTCTGCTCCAAGGTCGAGTTCAACGCATTGCCGGTGATGTCGACACTCGCGGACGTGCCCGTAATGGGCACCGTTTCGGCGACAAGCTGCGTGTCCGGCGGAAACGCCGTCACGACGGCACCCGAGCTGGCCAGCCACGGGGAGGGACCGGCGAGTAAGGCCTTCATGATTCGCGTCGGCGTTGAGGCACGCGATGGAAAATATCGCACGTCAGGCACCAACAGACTGAAAGTCGGGTCGAAGAAGTAGAGCGCGTGTTGACCAAAAATCTGGTCGAACGTGTAGCGCTCCAACAGCACGCCCTCCGGCGCCGACGCAATCCGCCACTCTCCGTTCTCTTGCACAAACGAATACGTCAATGACACGCGCTCCGGGATGTCGCGTTCGGAGTAATCCCCGCGCTCATCCACCACGGCCTGCGACTGCGTCACGAGCGTTATCGTGCCGTCGGCCGTCACGACGTAGTCACGCGAGCCCCCGTCAACGATGACGCGCGCATTCGGTTTCCAATCCACATTTAACGCCATCGACAAGAACTCACGAGCCACGGCATAGTCGTTTTGCGGACTCGACGCGGCGTCGATGAAGCCGCGCAGTATTTGCTCGGGACTCGCACCGAGCTCGGGAGAGGCGGGCAAAAATTCGATATCGGCGGCCGGCGGCTCAACGGTGACGTCGCTGCGCTGTACGGCGCCGCTGGTGGGGATTCCCGAGCACCCGCAGAGCACGAGCGCACACGCAATCGACACTGCCGTGCCCATCAGTCGACGAAGCGCGCTCACGAGTCAAACCCTTCTCGCGGGTCAATGGGAAGCTCGCCGATCTCATTCTCCGGGTCGCGTGGCAACGTCAGTACGAAGTTCGCTCCCGCGTCTTCTTGCGCCCAAACGTCGATTCGCCCACCGTGCACGCGCGCATCCTCGAGGGAAATCGCAAGACCGAGACCCGTGCCACCGATGGTTCGTTTTCTCGCCGAGTCGGCACGCCAGAAGCGCCCAAAAACCTGGGTCACCTGTTCGGGGGTCATTCCGTGACCGTAGTCCCGCACCGCCACCGCGACGGCCGTCGGCGAGCTATCGATGCGCACGTCGATCGGAGATCCCGCACCGTGTTCAATGGCGTTTCCAATGAAGTTGATCAGCACGCGTCGAATTCGACGCGGATCAACATCAATGTCAACGTGCCCACCCGGCGAGGCGACGGTGATTTCGCATTTGTTCTCCACGGCGAGAGACATCATGAGGTCAACGACGTCCGACGCAAGAACCGCGACATTGGTCGGCTCGGTTTCGAGTTCGATTGTGCGCGCGTCATAGCGAGAGATCTCGAGAAGGTCCGACAGTAGGCTCTCAAACCGGTCGAGCTGAGCCTGCAACAGCTCCGCAGAACGGCGATTATCGCGCGTCAGCTCATCGCGGTGCCGGTAGAGGTGATCACTCGCCAGGCGAATCGTGGTGAGCGGAGTGCGCAGCTCGTGTGACACATCCGCGACGAATCGTTGCTGAATCGACGACAGGTCCGCAAGCTCGGTGAGTTGGCGTTGCATGCTACTTGCCATGCTGTTGAAGCTTCGTGACAGGGTCGACATGACGTCTTCACCCGATTCCGGGATGCGCACATCGAGATCGCCGCGTGACAAACGTTCACTCGTCTGCGCGGCCACTTGAATGGGTCGTACCAAGAGCCGGGCGACGAAGTAGGCAACCATTCCCGAGAGAATCAGGAGCACGACTCCGGCAAACCACAACACCGATTGCACGAACGCGAGTGTCGATTCAGCCTGCGAAAAGTCGTACCCGATGTAGAGCTCATAGTTACCACCGCCGGGAAGTGACAACTGTGAGCCGACGACAACCCCGGGGACACGACTGGCCGACGAGTTGAGCGCGACAGATTGCCAGTACTGCACCGACGAATCCGTCTGCACATCATCCCGGAGCGTCGCCGTGATGACATCCCCCGTCAATTCGGGGCTTGAAAAGTCTTGCGGGGCGAGAATGCTCGGATCTTGACCCGGAACGCGAAACACCGCAATGTAGGGCGACGATGTTGCGTCGCGAATGGCGATTCGAGCTGCATTCATTACAGACTGGGCACCGATTCGGTCCGTCGCCTCGGAAGTATCGAGAACGCGCTGTGCGGCCGCCTGGGCTCGCTGCGATTCGTTCAGCACCTGCGTTAATCGTGAGGAAAACAGGTCGTTGCTGATGGACACGGACATATAGATGCCGACACTGATGATGGCGAGCGCGGTCAAACCCAGAGAAATGAGCACGGTGCGAAACTGCAGCGA
>RFQD01000105.1 GCA_009925875.1 Microbacteriaceae bacterium
ATTGAGCTTGACGCGACAGACAACAAGAAGAAAATCGGCGCCAACGCCATTCTCGGCGTGAGTCTCGCCGTGGCGAAGGCTGCGGCCGATTCGGCCGACCTGCCCCTCTTCCGTTACATCGGTGGCCCGAACGCGCACACGCTCCCGGTGCCGCTCATGAACATCATCAACGGCGGCGCGCACGCCGACACGGGTGTCGACATTCAAGAGTTCATGGCCGTGCCACTCGGTGCACCCACGTTCAGCGAGGCCCTCCGGTGGGGCGTTGAGGTCTACCACTCACTCAAGTCACTTCTCGCGAGTCGTGGCCTTGCGACCGGTTTGGGCGACGAGGGTGGTTTCGCGCCCGAACTGCCGAACAATCGCGCGGCATTGGAACTCATCGTCGAAGCCATTACTCAGACGGGCCTCACCCCGGGCAAAGACGTTGCACTCGCCCTCGATGTCGCCTCCACCGAGTTCTTCTCCGACGGCACATACAACTTCGAGGGCAAGAAGCGCACGGCAGCCCAAATGTCGGAGTACTACGCCGAGCTCGCCGCCGCGTTCCCGCTCGTGTCGATCGAAGACCCGCTGGCCGAAGATGACTGGGAAGGCTGGGTTCACCTCACCGAGCAGCTCGGCTCGAAGCTCCAGCTCGTGGGTGACGACCTCTTTGTGACCAACCCGAGGCGTCTCGCTGATGGCATCGCCAAAGGAGCCGGTAACTCGATTCTCGTCAAGGTCAACCAAATCGGAACACTCACCGAAACCCTCGACGCCGTCGCTCTCGCGCAGCGCTCCGGTATGACCGCGATCTTGTCGCACCGCTCGGGTGAGACCGAAGACACCACGATTGCCGACCTCGCTGTGGCAACCGACTGCGGTCAGATCAAGACCGGCGCTCCCGCCCGAAGCGAACGGGTTGCGAAGTACAACCAGCTGTTGCGCATTGAAGAGGAACTGGGTGATGCCGCCCTCTATGCCGGGCGCACGGCGTTCCCGCGTTTCCGGGGATAACTCGCTCGACGAAAGAGACGCCGCACCATGGCCAAACGCCCCGTGACACGAGTCCGCGTCGCCGACGCACGCGAGCTCGTGTCAACGTGGGCGTCGTCGCTCCACATGTCGGGCGCGACGCTGTTGTGCCTCGCACTCGTGGTTTTCGGCGTCGTCGTGCTCGCGAATCCACTTCGCACACTCATCGAACAACGGGCGCAGGTCGCAGATTTGCAGGCGCAGCTCGACCAGAAAAACGCCACACTGGATGCGCTCACCACGCAGCGCGCACGGTGGAACGATCCGGCGTACATTCGGGCGCAAGCGCGCGATCGACTGTTTTACGTGATGCCCGGTGAGACCAGCTATTTGGTCATCAACGATGTGACGGATGAAAAAGATCGCGTTCGCACCGTGTCAGCAGACCTCACACACACTGACGTCGATTGGGTGCGCGGGTTACTCACATCCGTGGTTGTTGCGGGATTGAGCGAGCCGACGCCCGCCCAAATGGACGCCGTGACGGGTGAGAAATAAGGTTCGCGCATTCGCGCGACAATTAACCCATGCGCCCCCCGTTTGAGCCAGCGTCGCAACGAGACATCGCAATCGTGTCGGCGCAACTCGGGCGCCCGGCACGCGACGTGATTGGGATACCCGCGCGCTGTGTCTGCGGTGCCCCCACGGTCGTGGCGACGAGTCCGCGTCTGGCGGATGGCACCCCGTTTCCCACTCTGTATTACCTGACTCATCCCGCGGCGACCGCGGCGATGAGCGATCTTGAGGCGACGCACGTGATGGTTGAGTTCGCGCAACTTCTCGAGGACGACCCGGAGCTGCGTGACCAGTACGCGCGCGCACATGAGCAGTATGTGCGCGATCGCGAGAGCATCCTGAGTGTTGATGAATTGGCACACGTGTCCGCGGGCGGTATGCCCGTGCGTGTGAAATGCCTCCATGCCCTCGCGGGCCACGCCCTTGCGGTCGGACCCAACGTGAACCCGATCGGCGACCTTGCTCTGCAACGGTGCGATTGGTCACCGGATGTGTGCGAATGTCGAAACTATGAACTCACTGAGTCGGACACGTCGAGTGATGCGTGAGGTTCGAGTAACGCGCCGCGCCGGCGCCGTGTCTCTTCTTGCTGCCGTTGCCGTGAGTCTCACACTCGCGCCGAGCGC
The DNA here is from genome assembly GCA_009925875.1 of Microbacteriaceae bacterium. Classification (GTDB taxonomy): domain Bacteria; phylum Actinomycetota; class Actinomycetes; order Actinomycetales; family Microbacteriaceae; genus RFQD01. The sequence continues at coordinate 2,160 of RFQD01000105.1, forward strand.
ACCAGCCGTCGCTGACTGGACGCGCGATCGGGAATACTGGCTCGCGGACTACGGTTTCACCGCCGCCTGGGCGACGACGACGGGCGACGGAGTTCTCGTCTCCGTCATCGATTCCGGCATCGCGGACGTTCCCGAACTCGCCGGGGCGGTCGTCGGGGGCGCGGATTTCTCGGGTCAAGGCAGCGCCGACGGGCGCACGCCGGTGGGACCGTCACCCAATCACGGCACCCTCGTCGCCTCGGTTCTCGCGGCGCGGGGTTCGGGCGACGGCGACGGGATGATCGGCGCGGCACCCGGTGCGCGTCTGCTCAGCGCATCCATTTCTATTGATCCGGATGCCCCCGTGCCCTTCGACGATCAGATACCTCAGGCCGTTCGCTGGTCTGTTGACCAAGGCGCCACGGTCATCAACATGTCCATCACCCGGGGTAGCCTCAGCTGGCCCGAGAGCTGGGACGACGCCTTTCTCTATGCGGCGCAACACAACGTGGTCATTGTGGCTGCGTCCGGCAACCGCGCTCAGGGCACCGATGAAGTTGGGGCGCCCGCGACGATTCCCGGTGTGCTGACGGTGGCGGGTGTCGATCGTGAGGGTCGCGCGAGCCAACAGGCATCAACGCAAGGCATCACGATTGGGGTGGCGGCACCCGCGGAGGAGCTCATCGGAGTAAATGCGCGTGGTTCCGTTGTGTCGTGGGCCGGTTCGAGCGGAGCGTCACCCATCGTCGCGGGGCTCGTGGCGCTCGTGCGGGCCGCTCATCCCGATCTCGATGCCGCGAATGTCATCAACCGCGTGACGTCTACCGCCACCCCCGCGGGTGATCCAGCGATTTATGGTCACGGTCTCATCAATGCCGAAGCCGCGGTCACGTCCGATGTGGCTCCGGTCGTGGCAAACCCCCTGGGCGATCTCGCCGAGTGGATCACCATCTATCGACGGGCGCCGTCGACGAACACCCCGATAGCGACATTTACGAGCACCCCGCTACCTCTCCCGACGCCCGGTCGACCGTTTGCGAGTGTGTCGCAGTATGAACTGACCCAAGCCGTGGTGCCGTCAATCTTCCTGCTGGGATTCGGTATTCTTATAGCGCTCGGGTCCATTGCTGTTGCCCGTCGTCTGCGTCCTCGTCGCCTCTCTCACGATGAGAACGAAATACCTCCCACAACCTAGCTGGAGACTTTACTGTGCCCAAGATTCTCATCGTCGGTGGCGGTTATGCCGGTTTTTACACCGCGTGGAAGCTCGAAAAGTGGCTCCGCCACGGAGAGGCCGAGGTCACCCTCGTCGACCCTCGCCCCTACATGACGTACCAGCCTTTCCTGCCGGAGATTGCTGCCGGCTCAATCGAGGCCCGGCACGCAATTGTTCCCCTGCGCTCGCACCTCAAGAGAACGCACATCGTGGCCGGAAAGGTCACAGCGATCAACCACAAGAAGAAGTCCGCAGTCGTAACTCCCGAGACGGGTGCCGAGTACGCACTGGAATATGACCACATTGTTTACACCGCAGGTTCGGTTTCGCGCACCTTTCCCATTCCGGGTGTTGCCGAAAAAGCCATCGGCCTGAAAACCATTGAAGAAGCCATTTACGTGCGCGACCGCATGCTTAATGACTTCGACAAGGCAGCGGGCCTGCCGCCCGGACCGGAACGCGATCGTCTGCTCACCGTGGTCGTTATCGGTGGTGGCTTTGCCGGCATCGAAATCTTTGCCGAGCTTCGCTCTCTGGCCAGTGCCATCCTCAAGGATTACCCGGAGATAACTTTTGACGACACCCATTTTCACCTCATCGAGGCGATGGACCGCATCATGCCCGAGGTGTCGCTCAAGACCAGCCAGTGGGTGCTCAAGAACCTCGCCCAACGTGGCGCTCGGGTTCACCTCAACACGCAGCTTCGTTCTGCAGCGGACGGAAAGATTGAGCTCTCGACGGGCGAGAGTTTCGATGCCGACCTCATCATTTGGACGGCCGGCGTGATGGCCAACCCCGCGCTAGGTCACACGGACTTCCCGCTTGATGAGCGCGGTCGCTTGCGTATGCGTGCCGACCTGCGCGTTGAAGGTGAAAACGGGCCACTTCAGGGGGCGTGGGGTGCCGGGGATGCGACGGCCGTACCGGACCTTTCGGGCGGCGGAGTTGGCGGTTTTTGTGTGCCCAACGCGCAGCACGCGGTGCGTCAGGCCAAACTCCTGGCCAAGAACATCACTGCGGATATCCGCGGTGAGAGCGTTCGGGATTATATCCACCACAACCTCGGTGTCGTCGCTGGTCTCGGTCTCAACATCGGCGTATTCCAATCGGGCAAGTTAGTGCTCACGGGATACCTGGCATGGTTGGCCCACCGCGGGTATCACGGGCTTGCCATGCCCACCTTCGAGCGCAAGGTGCGCGTGATCTGGGGTTGGATCAACAACTTCTTCCTAGGTCGCGACATCGCGTCGCTCACCGCATACAAAACACCGCGCGCCTCATTTGAGGAATACGCGATTCGAGTTCGGTAGCCTGTCGGGGCAACCAAAATGACGGGCCCCCATAGCCCAATGGCAGAGGCAGGCGACTTAAAATCGCTCCAGTGTGGGTTCGAGTCCCACTGGGGGTACGAATGCGTCAGCCCCTCCGGGGGCTGCAGCATTCGTGTCCTGAGTGGGCGAGACCCACTCTCGGGCCCTAGCTCAGCTCGCCCAGCACCGCGTCAATAATCGCGAGTCCTTCGCGTGCCTCATCTTCGGTCACCACACAGGGTGGCACGACGTGCAGACGGTTGTCGGCCATGAAGGGGAGGAGCTTGTGCGCCAGGAGCGCGCTCTTGAGCTTGCCCATCCATGCCGCATCGACGGGTGATTTGGTTGCGCGATCGCTGACGAACTCGACGGCCCAGAACACACCCGAGCCTCGCACGTCACCGATAATCTCGTGCTTGGCCTTGAGTGCCTCGAGACCGGGCCCGAGCACGTTCTCACCGATGTGCTTGGCGTTCTCCACGACCTTTTCGTCTTCCATCGCCTCGATTGTGGCGATGATGCTCGCACACGCCAACGGGTGACCTGAGTAGGTGAGCCCGCCCGGGAAGACCCGCTCGTCGAAGGTGCGAATGATGGGGTCGCTGATGATCACGCCGCCGACCGGAATGTAGCCCGAGTTGACGCCTTT
>RFQD01000106.1 GCA_009925875.1 Microbacteriaceae bacterium
TAACGGTGGGGTCGCCCTACATGTCCTTTGCCATCACGATCTTGACCATTGTCTTGGTCATGAACGCGGTCAACTTCATCGACGGCCTCGACGGTCTCGTTGCGGGTGTGGCCATCATCGCCAACGGCGTGTTTCTTATTTATAGCTACCTGCTCGCCCGCGAGACGAGTCCATCAAATTACTTCAACTTGGCGTCACTTCTCGCAGCCGTGTTGGTGGGTGCGTGTGCCGGATTCCTTCCGTTCAACTGGCACCGCGCGCGACTCTTCATGGGGGATGCGGGCTCCATGTTGGTCGGACTCCTCATGGCGACGAGCGCGATTGCCGTCACCGGACAAATCGATCCGTCAGGTCTCGCCCGGAGTGAACTCCTACCGGCGTTCTTACCCGTGGTCTTGCCGTTCTCGATTCTGCTTCTCCCCATCGCCGACTTCACGCTCGCGGTATTGCGTCGAGTCAGTGCCGGCAAGTCACCGTTCACGGCCGATCGCAAGCACCTGCACCACCGTCTGCTCGACATGGGCCATTCGCACCTGCATGCGGTGCTCATCCTGTACGGCTGGACGGCGGCCGTGTCCATCGGGATGTTGCTCTTTTTCATCGTGAAACCGTATTGGATCGCGGCCGTTTTCTTGGTGGCCGGCGTCGTCGCGTGCACCATCGTGACCCTCCTTCCGCTCACGCGCCGCCAGAAACTCGAACGCGCAGCGCAGACTCAGACCGGGCCCGTCGTCGCCGTGTCGCCTCGATATGACGAACTCGATGCGGCCGCGAATGCTCACGATGACGAGGTGACGGGTGAGACGTCACCCACACCCCGGTCGACATCCGCGCCCACACGCGGGTCGACATCCGCCCCGACATCCGCGCCGACATCCGCCCGGGCATCCTCGCCGGCCCGACGAAAGGACCGACCGTGATGACGAGCCCGTCGCATTATCGCAATTCGGCGACCCCTGTTTTGCGTCGCGCGTTGTGGCGGGGCATCACCTTCACCGGTGTTCTCGGCGTCCTCGCCGCGATGGGCTTTGGGTTCGCCTTCGGCGCGCAGGGAGTGGTGAGTGCCCTGATCGGGGCCGCACTCGCGGCCGCCTTCCTCGGACTCACGGCAGCGAGCGTGTTAATCGCTCAGCGGTTTGACATGGTGGTGTTCTTTGCCATCGTCATGGGTACCTGGATTCTCAAATTTGCGCTCTTCCTGATTGCGGCCGTGCTGTTGCGCGATCAGCCGTGGATTAGCCCATTGGCACTTTTCGTGACGCTCATCGTTGGCGTGATTGTGTCGCTCGTAACCGATGTCACCGTGGTGGCAAAATCCCGGATGCCGTTTGCCAGCGATGTCTCCCTGCCGGGAGAGGATTCCGCTCAACGGTAGTCATCCGAGGGATTCGTGGGGCATCAGCCCGACGTGTAGAGTTGATGCGATTCGTGTGCCACCGAGTCGAATTTCACTCTCGAAACAGGAGAAAGCGCTGCTAGGTAACGTCGCCTTTATGCTCTCCGCTTCTACTGAAGACGGAGGATTTGTCGGTCCTTCGATCATGGAATTCTTCCCCCCGTCATTCCTGTTCGTCGGCACCCCATTCGAAATCAACCGCATCATCATGATTCGCATCGTGATGGCCACGCTACTCATCCTGCTCTTCTGGCTCGGCACGAGAAAAATGACGATTGTCCCCGGTCGTTTTCAGAGTCTCATCGAGATGGGTCTCGACCTGGTTCGGGTGAATATCGCCGAAGACCTCCTCGGCAAGAAAGACGGCGCCCGTTTCCTGCCCCTGCTCACGACCATTTTTTGGGCGACGCTGTTTCTGAACATCCCCGGCATCATCCCCGGTTTCAACATCGCGGGGACCTCCCTCGTGGGCATGCCCATCGTGATGGCCGTGATTGCCTATGTGATGTTCATCTATGCCGGACTCCGCAAACACCCGGGGACGTTCTTAAAGGCGTCGCTGTTCCCGCCCGGTGTGCCGTGGCCGATCTACATCATCGTCACACCCATCGAGTTCTTCTCCATCTTCATCCTTCGTCCCATCACGCTCTCGCTGCGTCTTCTGATGAACATGGTGGCGGGACACCTTCTCCTCGTGCTGTGCTTCACGGCGACCCAGTTCTTCTTGTTTGAAGCTGAGGGCGGATTCAAACTCTTCGGTGCCGGAACATTAGCGTTCGGTTTTATCTTCTCCCTCTTCGAAATCCTCGTAGCCGTACTTCAGGCCTACGTCTTCACCTTGCTCACGACGGTCTACATCCAGCTCGCGCTGGCTGAGGAACACTAAACGCACCCTGGCAACCGCCCGAGTGCGCCAACACGGAAGGAAAACAACGTGGACGCCACAACCGTTCTCGCTGAAATCAACGGCAACATCGCCACAGTCGGCTATGGCCTCGCAGCCATCGGCCCGGCCATCGGCGTCGGCATCGTGGTCGGCAAGACCATCGAGTCAGTTGCACGTCAGCCCGAGCTCGCCGGCCGCTTGCAGGTTCTCATGTACCTCGGTATTGCATTTACCGAGGCACTTGCCTTCATCGGTATCGCGACCTACTTCATCTTCACCAACTAGTCCGATTCGCCCCTAACCGGACAACGGAGGCAACATGCTCCCCGCAATCTCAGCGGTCATTGCGGCAGAAGAGAACCCGAACCCTCTTCTGCCGGCCGTCGCCGACCTCGTGTGGTCGTCGATCGTGTTCGTCGTCATCCTCATCTTTTTCCTCTGGAAGATTCTTCCCAACATGAAAAAGATGCTGGATGCTCGCGCCGCCGCCATCGAAGGCAAAATTGCTGACGCCGAAGTGGTGCAGCGTGAGGCCGAACAAGCCCTGACTCAGTACACGGCTCAGCTTGCCGAAGCGCGCAGCGAGGCCGTTGTGATTCGTGAAGCTGCTCGAGCCGACGGTAAGAACATTGTGGACGAGGCAAAAGACGCCGCAGCTGCGGAAGCCGCACGCATCACGGCGACGGCGCACGCCCAGATTGAGGCCGAACGCCAGTCGGCGATCGTCTCATTGCGCACCGAGGTGGGCTCGCTCGCCATCGACCTGGCTCGTCAAGTCATTGGCGAGGCTCTCGACGATGACAAGAAATCCAAGGCACTGGTCGACCGTTTCCTTGCTGACCTGGAGAAGAACGAGAAGGTCAAAAAGTAGATGGGAAGCGCAACTCGGCACGCAACGTCCGCCATACACGAGGTTTTAGCCACCTCGTTGCCGGCAAGCCTCGCGACTGCGGAGGCGCTCTTCGGCGCATCCGCTGTCATTGCGTCGTCGACTCAACTGCGCTCACTTCTCTCCGACCCCGACATTCCCGCGGCCGAGAAACACAAGCTTGTCGCCGACGTGTTCGGTAAAGGGTTCGACAAGACCGCGCTCACACTCGTTGTCGCAGCCACGACTCAACGATGGTCGAATGCCGATGATCTCGTCTCGGGAGTTGAAGACCTTGCTCTGCGGGCAGCGGCGTCGTCTGTTAAGAGCACCGGTGAGATCGAGAGCGAGCTCTTCGCTTTCGCACGCGCCGTGTCGGGTAACGCCGAGCTGGAACTCGCACTCGGAAGTAAGCTCGGCAATCCGGACGCCAAGGCCGCTCTGGCGCGAACCTTGCTGACGAAGGCGAAAGCTTTGCCTGCGACAGTCGTAATCGTTGCCTCACTCGTGCGCAGCCCCCGAGGACGACGAATCGGATCCCTGTTGCACAGCGCGGCGACCACCGTCGCCGACCAAAGCGGTTGCTTAGTGGCGTCCGTCACGAGTGCCCAACCGCTCACCTCAAGCCAGCTGGGCTCCGTGTCGAACATTGTCGAAGCGCGCTATGGGCGAAAAGCCGTTCTCAACGTTGACGTCGAGGAAAGCGCTCTCGGCGGCGTTCGAATCCAAGTGGCTGACGATGTCATCGACGGCTCGATTGCGACCCTGCTCGATGACCTGCGCGCGCAGTTGGCCGGATAAGACTTCAATCACTCGAAAACTTCGGCGGGACATGCCCGCCGCGAGAAAAGGAAAAGACCATGGCAGACCTGACAATCAGCGGCGATGAAATTCGTGACGCGCTGAAGGACTTCGTCCAGTCGTACAAGCCGAGCAAGGCGACCGTCAAAGAGGTGGGATACGTGATTGATGCCGCTGACGGCATTGCTCACGTCGAGGGACTTCCTGGCGTCATGGCCAACGAGCTTGTCCGGTTTGCGGATGGCACGCTCGGCCTCGCGCTGAACTTGGATGAAAACGAAATCGGCGTGGTGGTGCTCGGTGAGTTCACCGGCATCGTCGAAGGTCAAGAAGTGACGCGCACCGGTGAGGTGCTCTCGGTTCCGGTTGGCGAGGGATACCTCGGTCGAGTGGTCGACCCACTCGGTAACCCCATCGACGGACTTGGTGACATCAAGACCGATGGTCGCCGTGCCCTTGAGCTCCAGGCTCCTGGAGTTATGGCCCGCAAATCGGTGCACGAACCCATGCAAACCGGTATCAAGGCCATCGACGCCATGATTCCGATCGGTCGAGGACAGCGTCAGCTCATCATTGGCGACCGCCAAACGGGCAAGACCGCAATCGCGATTGACACCATCATCAACCAAAAAGACAACTGGGCATCGGGCGACCCGACCAAGCAGGTTCGCTGCATCTACGTCGCCATCGGACAAAAAGGTTCGACGATTGCCGCCGTCAAGGGCGCTCTCGAAGACGCCGGCGCGATGGAGTACACGACTATCGTTGCGGCTCCGGCCTCCGACCCTGCCGGCTTCAAGTATCTTGCGCCGTACACCGGGTCGGCCATCGGACAGCACTGGATGTATGCCGGCAAGCATGTGCTCATCATCTTTGATGACCTGAGCAAGCAGGCTGAGGCCTACCGTGCTGTGTCGCTGCTTTTGCGTCGCCCGCCGGGACGTGAAGCGTACCCGGGTGACGTCTTCTACTTGCACTCTCGGCTGCTCGAGCGTTGCGCCAAGCTGTCCGACGAACTCGGCGCCGGATCCATGACGGGCCTGCCGATCATCGAAACGAAGGCGAACGACGTGTCGGCGTACATCCCGACGAACGTCATCTCGATCACCGACGGCCAGATCTTCTTGCAGTCCGACCTCTTCAACGCGAACCAGCGTCCCGCGGTTGACGTGGGTATTTCGGTGTCGCGTGTGGGTGGTGACGCTCAGGTGAAGTCAATCAAGAAGGTTTCCGGAACCTTGAAGCTGGAGCTCGCGCAGTACCGTTCTCTCGAGGCCTTCGCCATGTTCGCCTCCGACCTTGATGCGGCGAGTCGTCGTCAGTTGGCTCGTGGCGCACG
>RFQD01000107.1 GCA_009925875.1 Microbacteriaceae bacterium
CCTTGGCCACGTTCAGCTTGCCCTTCTCCATGACCGCCACGCCGGCGCTGTCGTAGCCGCGGTACTCAAGGCGCTTCAGGCCCTCCAGCAGGATGGGGCTGGCCTGGCGACGACCGATGTAGGCGACGATTCCGCACATGGAAGAGTGGTTCCTGGGTGGGTTCTGATGGTGGCGAGGGGCCGAGACCCCATTCGGCAAGGTAGCACGGATGCTTGAACGGTCGACCCGTAATTCGAGGGTTCCTGAAGTCCACCCCCTGTTCGCAAGGCCCTTTCGCAGGCACACTTGCGTCATGACAGGTGGGCTGGACCAACGCAAGGCGGAACTTCGCGCACGGGTGCGGCGGACGCTGCGTTCAATGGATTTGGCCGATCGGGCTCAGGAAGCCGCGGAGATCCGGCGGTGCCTGCGAGCCTGGCCTGCATGGGCCGGCGCACGCACGGTGCTTGGTTACATGCCCTTGGCGAGCGAAGTCGATCTTCGACCGCTGCTTGCCGAGGCGATCGCGCGCGGGGTGACCGTGGCCGTGCCAGTCAGCGACCCCGACGGGTCGATGCGGCCGTGCCGATTGGCTTCCCTTGAACCTGCGCATCTCGAGACCGACGGCATGGGCATCGCGGTGCCGAAGCGGCGGGAACCGGTGGCGGTCGACGCCATCGAGATCACCGTGCTCGACGAGGCTGACCACATGGCCGACCTCGGCTTCTTGCCCGTGGTCACGCGCATCCTCCATGCGACGCCCGAAAACGGTCAGCGCATGCTCTTCAGCGCGACCCTGGATAACGGCGTCGACAAGCTGGTGAACCGCTACCTGCACAACGAGATTCTGCACTCGGTCGATGAAGCCAACTCCCCCGTCGCTGCGATGACGCACCACGTCTTCGAGACGATGAGCGTCGAGTCGAAGAAGCAACTGGTTGAGGCGCTTGCTTCGGGAACGGGTCGTCGCATCTTGTTCATGCGCACCAAGCACCACGCCAAGAAACTGGCACAGGCGCTGACGGCAGCCGGGATTCCCGCCGTTGACCTGCACGGAAACCTGTCCCAGCCGGCGCGCGATCGCAATCTCGCGGCATTCTCGTCGGGTGACGTGAAGGTGCTCGTCGCGACGGACGTGGCTGCCCGAGGTGTGCACGTCGATGACATCGAACTCGTCATTCACGTCGACCCACCCATGGAACACAAGGCGTACCTGCACCGCTCTGGCCGCACGGCTCGCGCTGGTAGCGAGGGTGACGTCGTGACGATATGTCTGCCGACGCAGAAGAAGGATCTCGCGGCGTTGCTCAAAAAGGCCGACATCACCGTGACGCCGGTTCAGGTCACCGCGTCGTCACCCGAAGTCGTTGCTCTCATTGGCGAAGTGGCCGCGTTTGTGAAGCCGGCACCCAAGACCGCGCAACCACAACGTCAGGGCACATCCACCGGGGCGAATGCTCAACGAAAGCGCGCAAACCGCGACCAGCGCGATCGCTCGGGTCGGCCCGGCAACTCGGGCTCGTCTGCGCGACCTGCTGGCGAGGCGTCGCGCCGCGGACAGCGCTCGACCGGCTCACCCGCCGTCAGTCAGCGTCGACGCTCGTCGTCTCCGACATCCCGCTAATTCGCAGACAAAGGGCATAGGCTCAGGCAACGAGCCACCGAGGCTCGCGTTAGGGGGCCCTCATGGCCGAGAAGAGTCCGCAGAAGGGCAACGGTAAGACCGCTGCCGCCAAGTCGCTCAAAGAGAAGCGCGCCGCCAAGAAGGACAAGGCTGAAGCGAAAGCCAAATACAAAGAGGTCTAGCAAAGACGTCCGCGTCGTAAACGTCGGTCCCTCCCGCACATCGCGGAGAGGGACCGACGTTTTTCTCGAGTCGTTTATGCCGCGCTAGCACTTGTGCGGTTTGCTGATCGCCACGGCGTGCAAGTCTTTGTGCTCGCTGGGGTCGATTGCTTCGATTTGGGCGAGGTACGCATCGCCGTCGACGGGCTTACCTGCCAGCCACGTGCCCTGAACCTTGATCTTGTCAATGTGGGCTGGGTCGACGGCATACGGGTCGGTGTCGAGAATGACGAAATCGGCGAACTTGCCCACTTCGATTGAGCCCGCCTCGTCGTCGCGCTTGAGGTGGAAGGCGCCGTTGATTGTCTGCGCGCGCAAAGCATCATCGAGGCTGATTTTTTGCTCCGGCCCGTGAAGTTTGCCCGACGGAGTCAGACGCGTCACCGTCGACTTGAGGTTGAGTAGCGGAATCGATGGACTCACGGAACCGTCGTTGTGGAACGACACAACCGCACCGCTCTTGACGGCGTCACCCACGCGCTGCCACTGGGCACCTACTTCCGAGTCGAACAACGTGCCGTCGAGAATGTCGCCCCAGTAAATGAACTGGAATGGTGACATGGAGATGCCCACTCCGAGCGACGCAGCACGAGCGAACTGGTCGGCACGAGCGGCCCCGACGTGTTCGACGCGCCAACGGTGATCCGTGCCGACGAGGTTGAACTTGTTGAGCCCGTATTCGAACGCATCGAGCACGATGTCGAGAGCGATGTCGCCGTTGCAGTGGAATGCGAACTGATGACCGTCACCGCCGTGAGCGTCAATGATGGCGTCAATCTGCGCACGCGAGTAGTTCATCATCTCTTCACCGTGAGTGCCCGGCGTGATGCCGGCGTTGACCACGGTGGGATTGTCGAGATAGGAGATGGTCGACGCGATTGTGCCGACCCAGGGTGAACCATCTGCCCACAGCTTGATGCCGTTCTTCTTCAGCATGGAATCGGGAACGGGTGACGCAAAGGCGGCTCCACAGTCCGCCTCGGTCGACATGTGATACAGCGAGATACGAATGGGTGCCGCCGGAACCATGGTGAGACCGATGAGAGCCTTTTGCATACTGCTCTGGTACGTGTGCTCGCTCGTCATCGTCACACCGTTTGCGGCCATCGTCCTCAACCACTTGGCGGCCGAGAGCAACGGATGCGGGACAGCCTCCGCCATGATTTTGCCGGCGACGGCAAGCATGGCGCCGACCTCGTACGCGCGTCCATTTGACGTGCCATCCGCGTTGCGCCCAAACCGTGAACCTTCGGGATCCGCGGGCGGCTTGTTGTCGGCCCATCCAAGTGACGTGATGACGGCCGTGTTGAAGTAGATCTCGTGGCCCGAGTTGTCAGCGACCACAACAGGGCGATCGGGGAAGAACTCGTCGAGGTCGGTGTTGCTCAGCTCTCCGACTCCCTGCAGTGAACGGTCAAGTCCCTGGAACATGAGAGCTGCTCCAGCGGGTTGCTCGGCGTTCGCCTTCACGAACAACTTCTTGACGTCGTCATAGCTGGGGAAGCCGACGTAGGGGGCAATCCAGAAACTGGGCTCCATGCAGACGATGCCACTCATGACCGGGTGGTTGTGTGCATCCACGAATCCAGGGAGGATGACGCTGTCGCCGAGGTTTTGCACCTTTGCCTCGGGCGCACTTTTCTGCAGATCGGTCAGCGCTCCAACGGCAGTGATCTTGCCCGTCGAGGAATCGATGGCGACGGCCTCTGCGCGAGACATGGCCTTGTCGACGGTGATGACGGACTTTGCGGTGACGATGAGGTCAGCGGACATAAAAGAACTCCTCATATTGGAACAGTGGTCTAAAGCTTAGCAATGCAATCCGTGCCTGCCGAGCTCGCGTTCGGCACTTGTCCCAACGCACGTTCGGCGCTGACCCTCGCTCGCGAGTCAAGGTCAGCGCCGAACGTCGAAGGCCGAAGCCTAGGAGATAGCCTCTGCGTTGTCGTCAGCAAACGTTCCGGCAGCCTGGGCAGCCTGTGGCTTGCGGATGCGCACCACGATGAACAATCCGATACCCACGAGCATCGATGCGACGAACCAAATGGGCAGCTGGTTGAACGGCTCGACGGTCCCCACGATGTTGACCCAGTAGACGTAGAGCAGCGCCGCCGCGCCGATGAGTCCGAGAATCTGAGTGACGATCACGTTCTTCGCTCCCGCCTTGCGCAGGAAGAACGGGGCAAATATGCAGACCAGGAGGTAGGCAATCATGTACCCGAAGACACCAATTGTGTCGATATAGGTCGTGACGTTGAGCGGAGCCTCCCCAATGACGCCGACCTCAATCGCCGCCGGGATGAAGATGATCGGGATGGTCATCCAAATAGCAAATGCCGGCGTGCGGTACTTCGGGTGCACGGTGCCAAAACGCTTAGCGATGATTCCCTCGTTACCCCACGAGAACAACAGGCGCCCCGCGACCGTGATGCACGCCATGACGACGGCAAAGAAAGACGCAGTGAAGCCGAGGTTCAAGAGCGGAACGAATCCGGTAAGACCATATTGGTTTGCCAGTGCTTCCATGGGCGATCCCGACGCTGCCAGCCCGTCCGCCCCACCGTCGATGGCGGCCACCTGGGCGTACGTCGCAAAGATGTACAGGATTCCCGCGAAAATCGCACCGCCACGAATTGCGCGCGGAATCGCGCGGTAGGGGTCTTTTGCTTCTTCTCCGAGTGATGCGGCCGATTCAAAACCGACGAAGCCCAGAATTGCCAAGACGACGGCAAAAATCATGCCGTCAAAGGTGGCGCCGCTGAGGGTGAGTTGTGCGGTGTCGATGATGTTGCCACTCTGCACAAGCACGATGACAAGGACGATCACGATCACGATGATGGAAATTACCTCGAGCGTGGCCGAAATGCGTGCGGCGATGCGCACGCCCGAAATGGTGATCCAGATGGCCGCAACGAGGAAGACGGCATCGAGCACGACTTGACCGGTTGGGTTATCGAAGATGACGACCCCAAATCCTTTCAGGAACTCCGAGGCAAAAAAACCGGCGCCAGCGAGGGAACCCGCCGCAATACAAATGGCACCGATGAAGAGGCCCCACCCGGTCACAAAGCTGCCGGACGGTCCAATCGCGGGGCGAATGAGCGAGTACAGCGAACCCGCTCCAGCTCGACGGCGAGCAATTGCCGTGACGGACTGAGCGATGATGAGAATGATTGCCATGCCGATGGCGAATGAAAACCATGCGCCGTTTCCAGCCGAAGCAGCCATAAACATGGGCGTGAATGCGATAACGGCGCTCGGTGCAATGTTTGCCACACTCTGCGCCAAGACTTCAAAGGGAGTGACGCTTCGTCGCGCCAATCCGCCCGAATGATCCGTCGAAGTTGCCATGGTTCCTTCTTCCTTCGTCTCGATGAGTTACGGCAGCAGAAGCTGTCGTAGTGCGCCACCCGCATCCAGGTCTGCGAGCGCCGATTCGACT
>RFQD01000108.1 GCA_009925875.1 Microbacteriaceae bacterium
CGCGCGCGAGCACGAGAATCATTCGATTGGACATCCATCGCGGCGAAAACACTTCACGTGTACTCGTCCGTGCTCTCCGGCTGACTTTGGCTCAGTAGCATGGGGGCATGAGTTCCGTCATGCACTTGTCTCACGTGTCAATGGAGAGGGACGGCCTGCCTGTTCTGAGAGACGTGACGTGGAGCGTCGATTCATCACAACGGTGGGTCGTTCTCGGTTCGAATGGTTCGGGCAAGACCTCGTTATTGGAGTTGATTGCGGCCTGGGAGAAGCCCTCGTCGGGGACAGCGCTCGTGCTGGGTGATGACGTCGGTTTGGCGGACACGGATTGGTTGCGCCCCAGAGTAGGCCTCGCCTCCGCGGGCATGGCCAAGCGCATCCCGCGCACGGAGACGGTCGAACAATCGGTCATGAGTGCTGCAATTGCCGCGGCAGTGGCGCGGGGGGACATGTTTGATGAGACTGACTTTCGTCGGACACGACGCGTTTTGTCAGAGTGGCGCCTCGAGGATCTCGCTGATCGACCTTTTGGCAGTTTGAGCGAAGGGGAGATGAAACGGGCTCAAATTGCCCGCTCGATTATGACCGACCCCGAGTTGCTTCTCATGGATGAACCCGTGGCATCTCTCGACTTAGGCAGTCGAGAGGAAGTCATGAAGATGCTCGGCGCGTTTGCGAGCAATCCCGGTTCTCCCGCCATTGTCATGGTGACGCACCACGTTGAGGAGATTCCTCCGGGTTTCACGCACACAACGTTCGGCATCACGGTGGACGTCGGGCATGAGAATAGTCGTTATTGGGCACGTGCTCGAACGGAGTGAAACAATGTGGCGGCACACATGTCTGCTATGCTGGCGTGTCGGAAACATCCGAGAACTTATCGACAAAAAACTTTGAGGAACACCATGAAGGCTGACATCCACCCTGAGTACGCACCGGTCATTTTCCACGACCTGGCTTCTGGAACATCCTTCCTGACGCGCTCGACAGTGAGTAGCAGCAAGATGATGAAGTGGGAAGACGGTAACGAGTACCCGGTCATCGACGTTGAAATCTCGAGTGAATCCCACCCGTTTTACACCGGCAAGCAGAGAATCATGGACTCCGCAGGACGCGTGGAGAAGTTCAACCAGCGCTTCAAGGGATTTGGAAACTAGTTTCGGTCAAAAAAATCGAGACCCACATTGGGTCTCTTTTTTTTGCGCTTGTGGTGTCAGCCACCCGACATGTGCCCGGCTCGTGACAAGTCGCAACCTAACCCACAGGCCAGGAATCGTCGTCGTCATACATTGGTTTGCCGATGGATTGGCGATACGAGCGGTAACTTGCCGCCTGCTCGAGTGCCCAGGTTTCCTGTTGTTCGTGGAGTTGCAGAGCGGGGATATTGAGTTGGTCGAAATACTTGCGCGAGAGCGCCTGTGCTACGCGCCCCGCGGCAATCGCATCCGCCGAAGCATCGTGCGCGTTATCGAGAACGACGCCGTACAACTCGGCGTTTGACGCGAGGTTCCTGGGTCCTCGGCGATACCGGTCAAATTGTCGGTCCAGAATGAGCGGGTCAACGATCGGTCTCGGTCGACTCAGCGGAGCAAGGTCATAGCGTTTGGCCTCCCGATCAAGAATCGTAAAGTCATAGCTGGCGTTGTAGGCCACGACCACCGTGCCTGACTGAAAAATTGCGTCCAAGTACTCGAGAATTTCGCCGATGCTCTCGCGAGCAGATCTACCCTCTGCGCGCATCCGTTCGGTCGTAATGCCGTGGACACGCGTGGCCTGCTCCGGGATGTCAATTCCGCAATCAATCAGCCAATCGCGACCCTCTACGGGCAATCCTGATTCGTCGAGAATGCTGACATGTGCTTGCACGATTCGCGTGGTTTCCGTGGCAATGCCCGTTGTTTCGGTGTCAAAAACGGCAAGTCGTGCTGCCCACTCGGGGAGAGATTGTTCTGTCACGTTGTTCACTCTAGGTCCGTCGAGTGTCACTACGCTTGGATTCAATGTCCCCTGTTGATTTCTACGCTGACGAATTAGCGCGCATTCCCGTTCATGCGTCGCGAACAACGATCAACGGTGTACCCACGGCATGGTGGAACTATGGTCCCCGCACGGGGCCCATAGATCTGGTCATGGTGCATGGCTTTCGAGGGGATCATCATGGTCTTGAGCCGTTCGTCGCCAAACTCGGCGAATCGCGCCGCATCGTCGTTCCCGACCTTCCGGGTTTCGGTGACTCCGGCGTGCACGGACTCGACGAATCCGATTCGATAGCGATAGACGGATACGCTCGCTGGCTATGTGACTTTGTGGACACCATCGAAGCGCAACCACACACCGCGATACTTGGGCACTCGTTTGGGTCGATTGTGGTGGCAGCCGCGTTTGAGCGAGGACTTGCGAACGAGCGCTGCATTCTCGTCAATCCGATTGCCGCCAACGCCCTGTCTGGGCCGCGAGGAATATTGACGCGACTCGCGGTCTGGTATTACCACGTGTCGGCAGCCCTGCCCGAAAAACTGGGGCAGAAACTCCTGAGAAATCGCGCGATTGTGCGAATCATGAGCGCGACCATGGCGAAAACACCCGATCGAGCCCTGCGGCGCTGGATACACGGACAGCACGACTCGTATTTCAGCAGCTTTGCGAGTCGAGAGAGCGTGCTTCGGGCATTCCGCGCCTCCGTTGAGCACGACGTGAGTGAGTTCGCATCGTCACTTCCTGAGGGGACTCTGCTGGTTGCCGCCGATCGGGACGACATCACGTCCATTTCGCGCCAGCGAGAACTCGCTACGAAGATAACAGGGAGCGTTTTGACGATCATCCCTGACGTCGGCCACCTCGTGCACTACGAAGCGCCCGGCACGGCAGCCGAGGCCATTCGGGCGTACCTCGACGAATCGGATTCGTCGAGGTGACGCGTTCATTTCGCGCACGGGACTCCGCTCTCCACGTCGCTCTCGACGGGCGATACATCCGAACTACGCATCACGACGGAATTAGTCGGTTTAGCGCACATCTCTTCGCTGCACTTGCCCAACTCGTGGAAAGTCGGGACGACATCCGGCTCACGCTGTTGGTTTCGAACGGGGAGCAGCGCTCGCGCGTACCCTACTCGGGAGATTTGCCGACATTTATCGTTTCCGCACCGACCAGCCCGCGAGAGCCCTTCATCGCACGCCGGGTGAACAAGCTCCAGCCAGACATCGTATTTTCGCCCATGCAGACAATGGGATCATCTGGGCGAAAGTATCGGCTCATCCTCACGGTTCACGACTTGATTTACTACCGTTATCCCACGCCGCCGCGCGAGTTTGGCATCGGGTTGAGAGCGATGTGGAGGCTCTACCATTTGTCGTGGTGGCCCCAGCGACTTCTCCTCCGAGGTGCGGACGCCGTGGTGGCCGTGTCGGAAACGACTAAAAGACTCATTGAACGCCATCGGCTGACCTCCCGGCCGATTTTTGTGGTTCCCAACGCGGCCGAGGTGTCCGGAAACTCCGGCCTGTTGCCGTTTTCACAACGAGCTCGCCGACTCGTGTACATGGGTTCGTTCATGCCATACAAAAACGTCGCAACGCTCATCCGCGCTGCGCAGCTCCTGCCCGATTGGGAGTTGCACGTGATGAGCAAAATTGGCCCGAGCGAGCGAGCGCGATTGAACGCCCTGGCACCGGAGGCACGCGTCATTTTTCATGACGGCGTCTCGGATGAGGAATACGTTGCGGCACTGCGCACCGCGACCGCGCTGGTCACGGCCTCACGAGACGAGGGCTTTGGGATACCTCTCGTCGAAGCGATGGCACAGGGGACCCCGATTGTGGTGAGTGACATCGCGATATTTCGCGAGATCGGCGGACAGGCAGCCCTGTACGCCTCACCCGATTCTCCCGCAGACTTCGCCGCGCAGATTCGAACCCTCGCCGACGAAAGCGAGTGGGCGCACCGGAGTGCGGCGTGCGCTCGGCAAGCTACCCGTTATCAATGGTCCTCGTCAGCTGCCGACCTACTCGATGTCCTCTGTCACGTCAGTGGCACCCAGGCGTAACGCAAGGTCGGCCAAAACCTCCGACGTTCCGGCATCGATGCGAATGTTCGCAACAGCGTCAGCTTTTGTCGCGCCACGATTGACGATTATCACGGGCATTCTGGCTTTCCGCGCTTGATCGACGAGTCGAAACCCCGAATTCACCATGAGCGACGAACCCGCCACAACGAGGGCCTCAGCCTTTCGGACAATTGCCGTCGCAGCGGAATACACGCGAAAGGGCACCACCTCGCCGAAAAACACGACGTCCGGTTTGAGCACCCCACCACACACCTCGCATTCGGGAACCACCAACGAATCGAAATCCGTGATGTCGACATCCCCGTCGGGAGCCAACGCAACGTCAGAAACCTCCTCAAACCACGGGTTCTCCCGTGCCAAACGAGCGGCGAGTGCATTTCGGTCGTATCGTTGCCCACAGTCGAGACAGACAACCCGATCCAGAGAACCGTGCAGGTCCACGACATGAGCGCTCCCCGCTCGGCGATGCAAGCCGTCAACGTTTTGCGTCACGACTCCCGACACGAGTCGTGCCTGCTCGAGCGCCGCTACCGCGCGGTGACCGTCGTTGGGAAGGGCGGACGCAAATGTCAGCCAGCCTCGATGAGAACCCGCCCAGTAGCGCTTGCGATATAGGACGTCTGAGCGAAACTGGTCAATTGACATCGGAGTTCGCCGCGAGGCACCCTGCCCCCGATAATCCGGGATTCCTGAATCGGTTGAGATGCCCGCACCGGTGAGCACAGCGAATCTCTTGCCGTCGAGAAGTCGAGCGAGGTCATCCATCTCTCGTTCCCACGACGGCGAGAACTCCTGCAGGACGCTCACCATATGGTCAGCGTATTCCGTGCTGATTACCGACATGTTTCCAAAGCCTGCGTAAATTCGGGCACGCAAGTTCGTGTCAATAGGCAAAGCTAGGGGAGTGGCTCACGTTTACCCGATATCCGACCTGAGCGATCCTCGAATCTCTGACTATGTCAATCTCACCGACGTGGCGTTGCGCCGGAAAAGCGAACCAGCCAACGGGCTGTACATCGCCGAGTCATCCAAGGTGATCCGGCGCGCCCTGACGGCGGGACACGTACCTCGCTCCGTGCTCACGGCGCAACGGTGGCTCGACGAGATGGTTGAACTTTTTCGAGAATTCGACGTGCCCCTCTTCGTCGGGTCGGCCGAAACCGTCGAACTCTTGACGGGGTTCCACTTGCACCGTGGTGC
>RFQD01000109.1 GCA_009925875.1 Microbacteriaceae bacterium
AGTTCCACTCACCGAAAAGTCGCATAAGGGCCGGAACAAGAATCGCTCGGATCAAGGTGGCATCAAGCAGAATCGCAAATGCGACTCCGATTCCCAATAGCTTGATGGTGTAGCCCAGTTGCCCGGCGAACTGGATGTCCAGCTTGGAAATGTGGCGGATGCCCTCGGTGTGGATGGTTTCGGGCCGGACCCAGAAGCCGTGTGCCAACGAGGCCAGGATCCCGATCTTGTGGGCGGCGTCGTGGCCGTCGATGTCCAGAGAGGGCTCGGCCTCGGCATAGCCCAGTTCGGTTGCCACGGCGAGAGCGTCATCGAAGCTGGCGCCCGTGGCATCCATCGCGTCAAGAATGTAGTTCGTCGTGCCGTTGACGATGCCCATCACCCGATCGATGCGATCACCGGCGAGACTGTCTCGCAGCGGGCGAATAATCGGAATCGCACCAGCGACCGCGGCCTCGTAGTAGAGCTGTGCGCCCACCTGTTCGGCAGCTGCGTAAAGTTCGGGGCCGTGATTGGCGAGCAACGCCTTGTTCGCCGTGACCACGTCGGCACCCGAGTTCAACGCCTGCAAGATGTAGGTGCGGGCTGGCTCGAGCCCGCCCATCACCTCGATCACGATGTCCGCACCCAAAATGAGTGACTCGGCATCGGTCGTGAACAACTCTTTCGGGAGGTCAGCCGAGCGAGGCGCACTCACGTCGCGCACGGCAATGCCGACCAGGTCAAGGGTGGCGCCCACCCGCGAGGCAAGCTCATCACGGTGTTCCAACAGGATGCGCGCGACCTGCGCCCCGACCGTGCCACCGCCGAGCAGCGCGACACGGAGCGAACGGTAGTTGATCATGAGTTGTCCTTCGCTGCCGGAATGCCGGCGTCACGGGAGAGGAGGTCGGCTTCGGTTTCGCCGCGAACTATGACGCGGGCGATTCCGTCTCGCACGGCGACCACGGGTGGGCGCGCAAGGTAGTTGTAGTTGCTCGACAGCGAGAAACAGTAGGCGCCCGTGGCGGGCACGGCGAGCAGATCATCCGGTGCAACATCGCCCGGGAGGTAATCGGCGTTGATGACAATGTCGCCCGATTCACAATGCTTTCCCGCAACGCGCACCAGCACGGGATCAGCCTTGGATGAGCGATTCGCGATGCGCACCGAATAGTCAGCGCCGTACAGCGCGGGGCGCGCGTTATCACTCATGCCGCCATCGACGCTGACATATTTGCGCAGTGCGCTCGTCGGTCCTGTCCCGTCGCCGTCGACCTCGACCGACACATCTTTCGTGACTCCGACGCGATACAGCGTGAACCCGCCCGGGCCCACGATGGCACGACCCGGCTCGACCGCGATGAGGGGAACAGGAATCTGTAAGCGCGCACATTCGTTCGCAATGGCCGACATCATGCTTTCGGCAACCTCGTCAATGTGCGGCGGGCTGTCCGCCGGTGTGTAGGCGATACCAAATCCGCCACCGAGATTGAGCTGTGGCACCGGAGCGATTTCGCTCAACACCGCGTGAAGCTCGAGAAGGCGCGTGGCCGATTCGGCGAACGCCGCGGTGCCGAATATCTGACTGCCGATGTGACAGTGCAGACCGAGAAAGTCGAGCGAGTCGTGTGAGCGAATTTGGGCTACGACGCTCGGGGCATCCGCAATCGTGATGCCAAACTTTTGGTCCTCGTGTGCCGTGGCGAGAAACTCGTGGGTGTGTGCGTGCACGCCGGAATTCACGCGAAGTCGGACGCGCTGCACGACCCCGGCTGCCCGGGCCGCCGCCGCCGCACGCTCCACTTCGATCGGGGCATCCACAACGATTGTTCCCACACCCACGCGCACCGCACGCTCAATCTCGGCCACCGATTTGTTGTTTCCATGCACGCCGATGAGAGCCGGATCAACGCCGGCTGCCAGCGCCACGGCGAGTTCTCCCCCACTCGCCACGTCCACCTTCAAACCCGCCTCGACGACCCAGCGCACAATCTCGGTCGACAAGAACGCCTTGCCCGCGTAATAGACCACCGCGGTGGTGCCGATCCGGGCGGCTTCGAGATCGAAGACCTCGCGCACCCGCGCAGCTTGGTCACGCACAAATTGCTCGTCGATGACATACAGCGGCGTGCCAAATCGCTCGGCCAGCTCGCTCGCGCTGACACCCGCGACAACGAGTTCACCCCGGTCATCGCGTGCCACACCCGTGCTCCACAAACCGGCAACGAGTTCGTTCGCATCGTTCGGCGCCGTCAACCACGCCGGGGCGAGCGGGTTTTGGATGCGTGGGGCAGACACGAACGGAACCTTTCACGATCGACCACCGAAGAAGGTGCTCGAGTCGACGCGGGAATTGAAGGAAAGTCGCTCTGGCGAGCGGACCCGGCTTGGTCCCTGAAGCCTGACGACGTCTGCCGCTGGACGCGACATCGAAGTAGAAAAAGTCTACATTCGCTCCGGCGCCGAGACACCCGCGAGAGTGAGACCATTTCGCAAGACGTGCCCCGTCGCAACATTGAGCCACAACCGTGTGCGGTGCAGATCGGTCACCGGCTCGTCGCCCTGCGGGATGACCCGGCAGTTGTCATACCAGCGGTGATACAGGCCGGCAACTTCTTCGATGAACCGGGCCACTCGGTGGGGCTCGCGTAGCGTGGCTGACTGAGCGACGATGCGCGGAAACTCCTGGAGCACGCCCAGCAGAGCCGACTCGGTTTCGTGGTCGAGGAGTTCGGGTGCGAATCCATCGTCCATCGCCACACCCACCGATTCGGCGTTGCGCGCGACGGCGCACGTGCGTGCATGGGCATACTGCACGTAAAAAACAGGGTTGTCATTGGTGCGCTTGGCCAGCACATCGAGATCAATCTCGAGGTGAGAATCAATCGGCGAACGCACGAGTGCATATCGACCCGCGTCGTTACCGACCGCCTCCACGAGGTCTTCCAGAGTGACGATTGTTCCGGCGCGCTTGCTCATGCGCAGTGGTTGTCCGTCGCGAACGAGAAAGACCATCTGACCAATCATGATTTCGAGGTTCTCCCCGGGCACGTCGCCAAAGGCTGCACACATTGCCATCATGCGGCCGAGATAGCCGTGGTGGTCCGCCCCGAGCATGATGATGCAGCGATCGAACCCGCGTTCACGCTTGTCGAGGAAGTAGGCCAGGTCGCCGGCGAAGTAAGCGGCGCGACCGTCACTCGTGAAAATGACGCGGTCCTTGTCGTCACCGAAGTCGGTTGTGCGCAGCCACGTGGCGCCGTCGAGTTCAAAAATGTGGCCGAGGTCGCGCAGCTTTTCGACGGCACGTTCCACGGCGCGCGTCTCATGCAGCGAATCCTCGTGAAAAAACACGTCGAAATCGACACCGAAACCGTGGAGGCTCGCCTTGATTTCGCCGAACATCAGTTCGACGCCCATCGAGCGAAACACCTCCTGGCATTCGGCGTCGGGAAGGTCATCGATGCTCGGGCCGTAAGCGGCAGCAACACGCATGGCGATGTCGAGGATGTACGCGCCACCGTAACCGTCTTCGGGAGCGGGCTCGCCACGATGAGCCGCGATGAGGCTCCGGGCGAAGCGATCGATCTGCGCGCCGTGATCGTTGAAGTAGTACTCGCGAGTGACCTCGGCGCCGGCGGCCTGCAGAACCCGGGCGAGTGAATCGCCCACGGCGGCCCACCGAGTGCCACCCATGTGAATCGGGCCCGTGGGGTTCGCCGAGACAAACTCGAGGTTCATCTTCATGCCACGCAACAGAGAGCCGTGTCCGTAGGTCGCACCCGCCTGCACGATGGTTCGTGCGAGTTCACCGGCCGCCGCCGCCTCGAGTCGCACATTGATAAAGCCCGGTCCGGCAACGTCCACCGCCGCGATGCCATTGACATCGGTCAGATTTTTTGCCAGTTCCGTCGCCAAATCCCGCGGGCTCAAGCCCATCGGTTTAGAGACTTTGAGGGCAACACTCGTCGCCCAGTCGCCATGATCGCGATTCTTGGGACGTTCCCAGACCACGTCCGCGGCCGTCAGCTCCGAGACGTGCTCGGGCGTCGAGTGTGCTCGAGCCACCTCGAGAATTCGCTCGAACAGCAGGCGGGAGAGGTCGTCAGGCGTCACAACACTCAAGTGTACGTGTGTGAACTCTCACGGCTCGTCGTCAGCCTCGACAGAAAAAGGCTTCCTAAACTGACCGCATGAGAACTCCGCGCTCAGCAGGCTCCATCATCGTTGTCGCCACGTTTGTTGTTGGGGGTGCGCTCGCCCTGACGGGGTGCAGTGCGCTCGACGTCTGGAACGGACCCGCTCCCACGGCAACCGCGATGAGCACCGCCGCCGCCGAATCATCACAGACGCCCACACCGCAACTTCCCTCGTCAACGCCCACCGCCGTTCCGGCCCAGTTTCTCCCCGTTGGGCTTGGGTGCGCACAGCTACTACCCGATTCGTTCGTCTTTGAAATCAGCCCCAACTTCGCCCGACAAGACGACTTCACGCCCGACAGCGGTTCGACATCGGGCTTCATCGCAGCGAATCAGGGAGTTGCCTGCCGAATCATGAGTCTTTCCGGCGGGGACCACATTGACGTCGCTGTGGCCAGCATGGATGCGAAAGGCATGACCGAGTTGAGCGACAAATTCTCGTCAACGCAGTCTCGCATCAATGACTTCGGTGGGAACGTGCAAGGCTTCTTCACCAACGCCGGAGGAGTGGGTGAAACGAATGCGTTGTCGAGCAAGTACTGGGTCGTCGTTTCCTCACCCCTGTTTACGCAATCACAGGATGCCGTACCCATCGTCGAACAGGTGCTCTCAGCTCTCGGCTGAGCGAGGTTACGCCAGCGCAGTCGGGAACCCCACGCGCATCCTGCTACCCTCGTAACGGCACCCCTGCCCTCGTAGCTCAGGGGATAGAGCGCTGGTTTCCGGTACCAAAGGTCGGAGGTTCGAATCCTCTCGAGGGCACGTTTTTGGAAGAGGTGAACGATGGATTTTCCTAACATCGCCATCGTCACCGTCTCGTACAACTCGAGTTCGCAACTGGACGCGTTCCTCTCCTCGGTGCGCGAGACCTGCGGTCGCTCCCCCCGCGTCATCGTCGCCGACAATGCCTCGCGTGATGTGGCGACAACACGCGAGATTGCCCGACGTTTTCACTCGGACGTGCATCCCTTGCCCGCCAATGTCGGCTACGGGCAGGCGATTAATGCCGTCGTCGCTGATCTGCCGGAGTCGTTCGAGGCTGTGCTGATTGCGAATCCC
>RFQD01000110.1 GCA_009925875.1 Microbacteriaceae bacterium
GATGCGACCACGCGTCAGGTCGTATGGGCTCAGCTCAACAATGACCTTGTCCTCGGGGAGGATTCGGATGTAGTGCTGGCGCATCTTGCCCGAGATGTGGGCAAGAACCTTGTGGCCATTCGTCAACTCCACGCGGAACATGGCGTTAGGCAACGCTTCGACAACCGAACCTTCGATTTCGATGACGCCGTCTTTCTTTGCCATATACTCACTTGTCGCTTTAGATTGAACTACGGATCGTGCGGAAAATTGGATACATCGACACGCCAAAAGGCAGTCTTTGACACCAAAACTCAATCCTATGGGGTAACGCATCGTTTGACCAATTCGGTCCCCCTCGAGACAGCTCGTTTCACGGGGCCGGGAGCGTGACGTGGCGCCGTGATTTTGGACGATCGGGCGCGCTATTCCACGGGCGTCGGAGTAACACCGAATGGCGCCAACCCTTCGGCGCCGCCATCTTCAGCCGTCATGACCCAGATTCCCCGTGCGTGCACGGCCACCGTGTGTTCCCAATGTGACGCGGCGCCGCCATCCGTCGTCGCGACAGTCCATTCGTCGTCCTTGACATATGTCTCCGGGTTGTGCATGACGACCATCGGTTCAATCGCAACGACGAGTCCGGGCTTCACTTCGGGACCCTTTTGGCGAACGCGATAGTTAAACACGGGTGGCTCTTCGTGCATGTTCTGACCGATTCCATGGCCGATGTACTCGGTGAGAATTCCATAATTTTCACCGATCGCCCCGCCCTCGTTCTCGACGAAGGTTTGGATTGCGTCGCCCACTTCATTCAGATGCCTCGCCCGCGCAAGCCGAGCGATACCCGCCCACAGCGACCCTTCCGTGATGCGCGACAAGTTTTGTCGACGCAGAGTTTCAGCCGGGTCTCCGCCAGGAATCACCACCGTTATCGCGGAGTCACCGTTCCAACCCCCCAGAATTGCACCCGAGTCAATCGAAACAATGTCTCCCGGTTCGAGCACGCGCGTTGACGGTATGCCGTGAACGACCTCGTCATTCACCGAGGCGCAAATCGTGTGGTTGTATCCCGGCACGAGTTTGAAGTTTGACGCTCCCCCACGCGCAATGATGGCCGCTTCGGCAACCGCGTCAATTTCGAGAGTGGATGCCCCCGCGACGATTTTGCGTCGCGCCGCGGCCAGCGACGCTGCTGTCGCCAAACCGGGTTCGATCATGAGGCGAAGCTGATCAGGGGTTTTGTAGATCGACGAACGAAACATCAGCGCGACGCGACCACACCAAACGCGGCCAAGGCGGCGAGAATCCGCTGTGTCACCTCGTCCACGGCGCCGAGTCCGTCGACCTTCACAAGAAGGTCACGCTGCGCAAAATGTTGAATGAGCGGAGCCGTCTGCTGTTCGTACACGCTCAAGCGATGCCGGATGACCTCGTCCGTGTCGTCGGCCCGCCCCTGCTCGGCCGCACGCTTCACCAGACGGGCGACAACCTCATCGGTGTCGGCATCGAGTTGAACGACGGCGTCCAACGCCTCATGTTCGGCGGAGAGCACCCGATCGAGTTCGGCAACTTGCTCCGGCGTGCGTGGATAGCCGTCGAGGAGAAACCCCGCCAACGCGTCGGGCTCGCGCAGTCGCTGCGCCACAATGGCATTCGTAATGTCATCGGGAACGTATTCTCCGGCATCCATAATGGCTTTGACTTTCTGACCAAGTGGCGTCTGGTTAGCCACGTTGGCGCGAAAAATGTCGCCCGTTGAAATGGCCGGCACACCAAATGCGGACGCCAAGCGCGAGGCCTGGGTTCCTTTGCCCGCGCCGGGTGGGCCGATCAGTAGAAGCCGGGTACCCGACGTCACTTAAGCAGACCCTCGTAGTGACGTTGCTGAAGTTGCGAGTCGATTTGCTTGACTGTCTCGAGACCCACGCCGACCACGATCAGAATCGACGTACCACCGAATGGGAAGTTTGAGTTTGCCCCAACAAGCACCAGCGCAATCAGTGGGAGGAGCGCGACGATGCCCAGGTACAGCGAGCCGGGGAGCGTGATGCGCGTGAGGACGTAGTCGAGATACTCCGCTGTCGGGCGACCGGCACGGATGCCCGGGATGAACCCGCCGTAGCGCTTCATATTGTCGGCCACTTCTTCGGGGTTGAACGTGATTGCTACGTAGAAGTAGGTAAAGCCCACAATGAGCAAGAAGAACAACGCCATGTACAGCGGGTGGTCACCCTTCGTGAGGTACGTGGTAATCCACGTCACCCACTCGGCGGGCTTTTGACCTGCTGCGGGTTGGTTGAACTGCGCGATGAGTGCGGGCAAGTACAGCAACGACGACGCAAAGATCACCGGGACCACGCCGGCCATGTTGACCTTAATGGGGATGTACGTGTTGTTGCCGCCATACGTGCGGCGACCCACGACGCGCTTGGCATATTGCACCGGGATGCGCCGCTGTGATTGCTCGACAAACACGATGGCCGCCACCACGAGCAGACCCACCGCAATGACGATGAGGAACGTGTTCCAGCCCTTGGCCTGCTGGATTGCCCACATGGACTGCGGGAAACGTGCAGCGATCGACGTGAAGATGAGCAGGGACATTCCGTTGCCGACACCCTGTTCGGTAATCAGCTCGGCCATCCACATAATCAGACCGGTTCCGGCGGTCATCGTGATGACCATGAGGAGAATGGCGTACCACGCGTCATTTGTCAGCAGCTGCGAACATTCCGGTGTTGACGTCGAGCCAAATAGCGCGCCCGAACGAGCAACCGTGATCAGCGTGGTCGACTGCAACACACCCAGCGCAATGGTGAGGTAACGCGTGTACTGGGTCAGCTTCGACTGTCCGGCCTGGCCCTCTTTGTAGAGGGCTTCAAAGTGTGGGATGACCACGCGCAGGAGTTGCACAATGATCGACGCAGTGATGTAGGGCATGATACCCAGGGCAAAAATGGAGAGTTGGAGAAGCGCACCACCCGAGAAAAGGTTGACCAGCTCGTATAGTCCCGACGTGTTTTGATTCGCCGCCAAACAAGCCTGCACGTTGCCAAAGTCAACGAATGGGCTCGGGATGAACGAACCAAAGCGGAATAGAGCCACGATGAAAATCGTGAATCCGATCTTGCGACGAAGGTCGGGGGTGCGGAAGATCCGCGCTACTGCGCTAAACACAAGTTTCTCCTGGTTTGATTCTTCGTGGTAGGAACGCGACCTTCGAGCTCACACGAAAAGGTCGCGCTCCTCACAACGTAAAGAGCAGTGGCGACGGCTATTTCACCGAACCACCGGCGGCAACAATCTTCTGCTCAGCTGAGCTCGAGACCTTGTCGACCGTGACATTCAGCTTAACCGCGATATCACCATTGCCGAGAACCTTGACCAGCTCGTTTTTGCGAACCGCACCCTTGGCCACGAGGTCAGAGACGGTGACGTCCCCACCCGACGGGTACAGTTCGGCGAGCTTCTCGAGGTTCACAACCTGGTACTCGGTGCGGAAGGGGTTCTTGAACCCGCGCAGCTTCGGTGACCGCATGTGAAGGGGCATCTGACCACCTTCGAATCCGATTTTCACCTGGTAGCGAGCCTTCGTTCCTTTGGTTCCGCGACCTGCGGTCTTACCCTTCGAACCCTCACCGCGACCGACGCGGGTGCGCGCCTTCTTGGCACCCGGTGCGGGACGCAGGTGGTGCACCTTCAGAAGGTGTTCCTTAGGCTCTCCGGCCTCCTTCTTCGCAGCAGCCTTGGGAGCTGCCTTCGAAGCGGCGGCCTTGGGTGCATCTGCCTTTGGTGTTTCAGCCTTGGCAGCAGCAGCCTTAGGGGCAGCCTCAGCCTTGGGAGCAGCGGCCTTGGCAGCCGGTGCCTTGTCTGCGGCAGTTTTCGCAGCCGGAGCTTTCGCAGCCGGAGCCTTGGCAGCATCAGCCTTCGGAGCCGCAGCTTTGGGTGCAGCGGCCTTCGCTGCGGGCTTCGCGGCGTCGTCCTTGTTTTCAGCCATTAGTCAATCTCCTCGACCTTCACCAGGTGAGCGACAGTTTTGACATAGCCGCGGTTGACCGGGCTGTCCTCTTTGACGACGATGTCGCCAATCCGCTTGAGTCCGAGACTGCGAAGCGTGTCGCGCTGGTTTTGTTTTTCGCTAATTACCGACTTGATCTGTGTGACCTTGAGACGTGCGGCCATTAGACACCTGCCTTCGCGGCTGCGTCAGCACGCACGAGACGTGCCGGAGCAACCTGGTCGAAGTCCAGCCCACGACGAGCGGCTACTGCGCGCGGCTCTTCGAGCTGCTTCAGTGCCTCCACGGTGGCGTGAACAATGTTGATCGTGTTCGACGACCCGAGCGACTTGCTCAGCACGTCGTGGATGCCGGCACATTCAAGTACGGCGCGCACGGGACCACCGGCGATAACTCCGGTACCCGCCGCGGCAGGGCGCAGAAGCACTACGCCAGCAGCGGCTTCACCCTGAACGGGGTGCGGAATCGTGAAGCCAACGCGGGGAACGCGGAAGAAGTTTTTCTTCGCCTCTTCGACACCCTTCGAGATAGCAAGCGGAACCTCACGGGCCTTCCCGTAACCGATGCCGACCATCCCGTTACCGTCGCCGACGACGACGAGTGCGGTGAAGCTGAAGCGACGACCACCCTTGACGACCTTGGAAACACGGTTGATGGTGACAACGCGCTCGAGGAACTGGCTCTTGTCGGCGTCACGGTCGCGGTTGCGGTCTTTGTTGGGGTTGCGCTCACGCGCGCCCCGGCGGGCCTCACGAGGCTCATCCCGCACCGACTCCGTGACGTCGGCCACGACAGCTTCGGCTACGACGGTTTCTGCTTCTGCAGTCACCTCGTTCTCCTTCTCAATTTCGCTCACAGGTTGAGTCCACCCTCTCGCGCTCCTTCGGCGATCGCGGCAACGCGACCGGCGTACTTGTTTCCGCCACGGTCGAAGACCACAGCCTCAATCCCGGCTTTTTTGGCGCGCTCTGCGACCAGCTCGCCGACTTTCTTAGCCTTGGCGGTCTTGTCGCCCGCGAAGCCACGGAGTTCGGTCTCCATCGTCGAAGCAGAAGCGACCGTGTGGCCCTTCGAGTCATCGACGACCTGAACGAACACGTGGCGTGCCGAACGGGTTACCACGAGACGCGGACGAGTGGTCGTGCCTTCAACCTTCTTGCGAAGGCGAGCGTGACG
>RFQD01000012.1 GCA_009925875.1 Microbacteriaceae bacterium
CTGTCCTGCGCCAATCGCGCAGCCGGACCGCCCACCGAACCGAGGTAGAAGCCGCCGTGCTTGTGACATGCCTGCGTGACCGCGGATGACCGGTTGCCCTTCGCGAGCATCACGAGCGACCCGCCGGCGGCCTGGAACTCGTCGACGTAGCCGTCCATGCGGCCGGCCGTGGTGGGTCCGAACGATCCCGTCGGCAGACCCTCCGGTGTCTTCGCCGGACCGGCGTAATACACCGGGTGGTTGAGGGCATAGTCGGGCAGACCCTCGCCCTTGGCCATGCGCTCACGCAACCGCGCGTGTGCGATGTCGCGCGCCACAATCATCGTGCCGGTGAGCATCACGCGGTCGCCCACCTTCAGGGCGCTGAGCTGCTTCTGAATCTCCGGCATCGGTTGGTTGAGATCGATCGGATGCCCGGGCGACGCCTCTTCGATCTTCTCGAGCCCCGTCTCGGGAATGAAGCGCGCTGGGTCGTGCTCGAGCTCTTCGATCCACACGCCGTCAGCGTTGATTGTGGCGAGCACCTGGCGGTCGGCCGAACACGAGACGGCAATCGCAATGGGCAATGACGCGCCGTGACGCGGGAGGCGCACCACGCGCACATCGTGACAGAAGTACTTGCCACCAAACTGCGCTCCGTAGCCGATGGTCTGCGTCATCTCAAAGACCTTCTGCTCGAAGTCGAGGTCGCGGAATCCGCTTCCCTCGCCGTTACCCTCCGTGGGCAGCGTGTCGAGATAGTGGGTCGATGCGAGCTTCGCCGTCTTTAGCGTGAATTCGGCCGACGTACCGCCGACGACCACGGCGAGGTGGTAGGGCGGGCAGGCTGCCGTCCCGATGCTCGCGATTTTCTCGCGCAAGAAGTCGAGCAGGCGTTGCTCATCCAGCATTGCCGTGGTCTCTTGATACAAGAACGACTTGTTTGCGCTCCCGCCACCCTTGGCCATGAACAGAAACTCGTAGGTGTCGCCCTTCGCGAGCTGAATGTCGATTTCGGCCGGGAGATTCGACTTTGTGTTCGCCTCTTTCCACATGGTGGTCGGCGCGAGCTGCGAGTAACGCAGGTTGAGGTCGTGGTACGCGCGGTAAATGCCCTTGGAGATGTGCGCGGCATCCTGACCGTCGGTCATCACGCGGTGGCCGCGCTTGGCGTGAACGAGAGCGGTGCCCGTGTCCTGGCACATGGGCAGAACGCGGCCCGCGGCGATATTGGCGTTCTTCAGCAGGTCGAGCGCCACGTAACGGTCGTTACCAGAGGCCTCCGGGTCGTCGAGAATCTTGCGCAATTGAGCGAGGTGCTCGGAGCGCAGAAAGTAGTTGACCTCGCGATACGCCTCGTAGGCGAGTTTCTCGAGGGCGGAACCATCCACCTCGAGCACTGCTTTGTCACCTGAGCCGGTGTGCTCGACACCTTCGGTGGTCACCAGCGTCTTGGCGTAGTTCGGTTTGGTGCGGGGCAAAATGTCGACGTAGGTCACGTCAGGCTGATTCATCGTCACTCCCTTAGTTTGTCACTGCGCATGGCTCGCTCGCGGGCCTATTGGGGAGCAAACTCGTCGATGACTTCACGAATCACGTCAAGTCCCTCGTGCAACGTTGAGAGCGGGATAGAGAAGGGCGGCAGCAACCGAATCACGTTTGCGTACGTTCCGGTAGTCAGAACAATGACGCCTCGCTCGTGGCACTCGCGCGCAACGCGCGCCGTGAGATCAGGCAGCGGCTCGCGCGAGTCTGGCTGAGCAAACTCCATTGCAATCATCGCGCCTCGACCACGCACCTCGCCAATGACCTCGTGGGCGTCACGAGCGGACGTGAGCTTGTCGAGTGCCACGCCCTCTATTTGCCGAGCGAGCTCGGTCGCGGTCGATTGGTTCATCCACGTCATGGCGGCGATGGCTGCGGCGCATGCCACCGGGTTACCGGTATACGTGCCGCCAAGGCCACCAGCATGAACCGAATCCATGATGTCTGCGCGCCCTGTCACCGCAGAGAGTGGCATGCCACCGGCAATGCCTTTTGCCGTCGTGATGAGGTCGGGAACGAGGCCTTCATGCTCAGATGCGAACCAGTCCCCCGTGCGGCAAAAGCCGGACTGAATCTCGTCTGCGACGAAAAGCGCCCCCGTACTACGCGCATACTCGGCGAGCGCGGGCAAGAAACCTGGCGCGGGAACGATGAAGCCGCCTTCGCCCTGAATCGGTTCGACCACGATCGCCGCCAGCGACGAGCCCCCAATTTCCTTCTCAATACGAGAGATCGTGATGCGCGCGGCTTCGTCCGCGGTTCGTCCGTCGCGAAACGGATAGGAGCCTGGCAAGCGATAGATCTCAGGAGCAAAAGGGCCGAAACCATCCTTGAACGGCATCGATTTGGCGGTCATACCCATCGTCAAGTTGGTGCGACCGTGGTAGCCATTCTCGAGAACGACGATGGCCTGCCGGCCGGTGAACTTGCGCGCAATCTTGACGGCGTTCTCGACGGCCTCGGCTCCCGAATTGAACAAGGCACTGCGCTTTTCGTGGGCACCGGGTGTGACCTCGTTGAGCATTTCGCAGACCCGGATATAGGACTCATAGGGAGTCACGGCAAACGCGGTGTGCGTGAAGAGTTGAGCCTGTTCCGCAACCGCCGCAACGACCTGAGCGTTGGCATTTCCCACACCGGTGACACCGATACCGGATCCCAAGTCAACGAATACGTTTCCATCGATGTCTTCGATGATGCCGTCAGACGCACGCGCGACGTAGATGGGTAGCGTCACACCAACACCGGGTGAGACCGCGGCCGCTTTCCGTGCGTGCAATTCTGACGACTTCGGGCCCGGAATCAAGGTGGCCAGAACTCGCGAAACGAGCGGAGTTGGGGGTAGAGCAATCGACACGTGCAGACTCCCAACGTCAACGTAAATGAATGGACAACCTGCAAAGCCCGCTTTATTGTCACCACATGGATGCCAATGCGAGTTTTTTATCAGGAATACTTGCTTGAATCGGTATTTTATACCTAACTTGGACGCTTTGCTCGTATTTTTTTCTGCGGTGGCTGTTTTTTCTCGGATTCTGGGGATTATCCCTACCGTGTAGCCGGAATTTTCTCACTTAGGTAGAGTCCAACTATGGTTTTTGACTCCGGACTCGGTCTGCTCGACTCGAATCCTCGGGGCATTGACGCAATCGATAAAGCGCTGATTGCCGAGCTCCGCGCCGACGGCCGTCAGAGCCTCGCGAAACTCGGCGAGGTCGTCGGACTCACAGGAGACTCCGTTCGTGACCGACTAACAAAACTCACGACCGACGGCGTTATCAAAGTGACCTGCTCAGTCGATCCGCGAGTGTTGGGCTTCCGGTCGATCACCCTCATCGGCGTCAAGGTGCGCGGTCGCGCTCTCGACATCGCCGAATCCCTCGCCGAAGTCTCAGAGTTCGACTTCGTCGGCTGCACGGCCGGTGAGTACGACATCTTGGTCGAAGCCGTTTGCCGGGATGAGTTACATTTACTCTCCGTAGTCGACGAGCACATTCGAAGCCGTTCCGACGTAAGCGGTATCTCCTGCTACAACTATCTCGCCGTGCTCAAGTTTGAACCGGGCGGACTCTCCACATCCCTCTCGGATGCCGAACCCGACACGGTTCCGCTCGATGAGGTCGACCTCAAGATCATCACCGCGCTTCAGTCGGACGGGCGCGCGTCATTTCAAGAAATTGCCGAGCAAATTGGTGTGCCGTATCAAACAACTCGAAGGCGGGCCAAGACCTTGCTCGAGAGCAATGTCGTTCGGCCCGAAACCCTGGTGAACCGACTCGTTGATGGTACGGCCGTTGTTGCCGGCATCGGTTTGCGCACAACCGGGCCGATGGGCGACATTGCCGCCGCACTGACTCAACTGGATGAAGTGGAAATCGCCGTTCTTACCACGGGTTCATTCGATCTGATGCTCGAAGTTGCCTGCCGTGACCGGGAGCACCTCGCCGCCCTGGTCGGCACGATTATCCCGTCCATTCCGGGAATTATCTCGACAGAGACAACGATCTACCAGCGCGTGGTCAAGCTGCCACAGTCGTGGTCAGGTTTAGTTCGAAAAATGTGACAAATGTAATAACAGACCGGGTAAATCGGTTTCTGTTTGTAAAAAAAACTAGTTTTGGCGTTTTTCTGTGGTTATAATCAGAGTCCACGAGGCACTTGTGGACTCTGACCCAGAAAGTTTTTGAGCGATGGACAAAGATGTCGACGTCGTCGTCAGCGAAAAGCGCGCGCTAGTTCCCGGCCACGTGGTCGAATTCACGCTCACGAGCACCGATGACTTCCCTCTGAGCAACTGGGAACCCGGCGCGCACATCGAAGTGGTGCTTCCCTCTGGACTTATTCGCCACTATTCACTGTGCGGCGATCCCGCCGACGAGTCATACAAGATTGCCGTTTTGCGTGAAGCGGATTCCCGAGGTGGTTCTCACGAGCTTCATGATGCCGTCAGTGTCGGCACGCGCCTCGTCGTACGTGGCCCGCGGAATCATTTTCCCTTGCAGCGAGCAGCACACACCGTCTTCATCGCTGGCGGGATCGGTATCACCCCGTTGCTACCCATGATGCGCGCCCTGACCAACGAAGGTCGATCGTGGGAGCTCCACTATGGCGGTAAGTCGCTGGCCTCGCTGGCCTACCTCGACGCCCTCGATCTCATGGAGGGGCATCCGGTCAACGTCTACGTCAAGGACGAAACCCGTCGAATTCCCGTGGCTGACGTGCTGGAGAAAATCGACACGTCAGCAATTGTGTATGTCTGCGGACCCGACTCCATGATTTCTGACGTCGAAAACGAAGGTGCGCGTCGTGGCCTTGAGGTCCGGCTTGAAAGATTCGGGCCAACGGGTGCCGAAATTGATCACTCGGGTGACACGGCATTCGAGGTCGTGCTCAACCGGAGCGGTTCGACGTTGACGGTAACGCCCGACCAACGCCTCATCGATGTCGTGCGAACAGTCGTGCCGAGCGTGCCGTTCTCGTGCGAAGAAGGCTACTGCGGGTCCTGCGAGACAACGGTTCTCGAAGGCGAGCCGGAGCACCGCGACAGCATTCTCTCGCCCGAAGAGCGAGCGAGTAACGAATGCATGATGATCTGCGTGGGCCGCTCACGCAGTTCTCGACTCGTTCTCGACATTTAAATCTCAACGAAAGGCGTGACATGACGAACGCGCGACCGACCGCGGGCTTTAGCCTGGCCGACCCGAATTTCTGGCTGCGTACAGACCAAGATGCGGCATTTGCGCAGTTGCGACGGGACGCTCCGCTCACCTGGCATGAAGAGGAGAAGTCAACCTGGTTCCCCGACGGTGGTCGCGGATTCTGGTCGCTCGTTCGCCACGAGGATGTCTCACTGGCCAGTAAAGACCAAGCAACGTTTACGTCGGGCGAGGGCACAGAAATTGTCGATCTCACGCCGAGTGAGCGCCACATCTTCGGCGGCATGCTGAATATGCACGCTCCCGAACACGCCAAGTACCGCTCAATTGTGAACCGGGTACTCACGCCGCGCACCGTTGAAGCGATGAATGACGTCATCGACGCCCAGGCCGTCGCGTCCATCAACCGGGTCGTTGAGCGGGGGTCAGCTGATTTCGTCGAGGACATCGTGGGAGATTATCCGGCGCAAATCATTGGCGAGCTACTCAGCGTTCCGACCGCAGACCGTGCTCATCTCATTGACCTCACCGTGCAAGCCCTTGCTGCGTATGGAACCAAGGATGCGTATGCCGCGTACCTCGAAATCATCGACTACGCGCATCAGTTGATAGCCAGCGTGCGCGCCAATGGCAGCGATGACAACTTCCTCGGACGACTTCTCGCAGCCGAAGTGGACGGTGAGCGAATGACCGACCAGGACATCGCCATCTTCTTTGCATTGCTCCTGACCGCGGGCATTGAGACCACCGCGACAACTCTGGCCACTGGCTTCTACGGCCTGAGTTTGTTCCCCGACCAACGTGCGCAACTGCAGGGAGATTTTGACGTTCGCTCGGCCGCGGCGGTCGAAGAACTCATCCGCTGGGTGTCGCCGGTCAAGCACTTCCGACGGACCGCCACCCGCGATGTCGAAATGTACGGGCAAACGATCAAACAAGGCGAGAAAGTCGTGTTGTGGTACAACTCGGCCAATCGCGATGAATCCGTTTTTGAGCTCGCCGACAATCTAAATCTCGCCCGTGACCCGAATCCGCAGGTGGGATTCGGTGGCGGCGGACCACATTTCTGCCTTGGCGCCGTTCTCGCGCGCAAGGAAGCCGTGGTCTTTCTTCGACGACTCTTCGAGATTCTGCCCGACGTTGAGGTGACGGGTGAACCGACGTTCGTGCATTCGAACTTCGTCAACGCGGTCTCATCGCTACCTGTCTCCTATACCGCTCGAACACCGCTTCACATCTAGTTGCCGTCGGCGCTCGTTTCTTGTGGCGCTGGTTACATCTTCGAAAGGCTTTCTTATGTCACGGGTCATCGCAGTAACCGGCGGGTCGTCGGGAATTGGCGCCAAAATCGTTGAGCAATTCACGAATCAAGGTGCCACCGTCGTCATTCTCGACCGCAATCAGCCGTCTGGTTCACAGGATTTCGTGCAGTGTGACCTCTCGGACTTCGCCGCAATCGACAGTGCCGTGGGCGCGCTGCCCGCCCAACTCGATGTTTTCGTCAACGCCGCCGGAATCTCGGGGCTTGCTCCAATTCCGAAAGTCATGAAGGTCAACTTCTACGGTCTGCGCCACCTCACGGAAGCGGTCGCCGGGCGCATCGCATCCGGTGGCTCGGTCATCAACATTGCATCGACGTCATCGTGGTACTGGCGAGATCACCTCACCGAGATCGCGACAATTATGGCCGCGCGCGATGACGCCGAAATCGAGGCAATCTGCGCGAAGCTCATTACCGACGGATACACCGCGTACGCCCGGAGCAAGGAGGCCGTGCTCGTGTGGAGTGCGGTTGCGGCTCAGGAATACCTCGGTCGCTTTCGCATCAACAGCGTGAGCCCCGGCCCAATCGAGACGCCGCTGCTCGCGGACTTCTATGAAGCGATGGGTCACGAAGAGCTGGACCCGCTCACCAAGCGGGCAGGTGGTCGCAACGGTCGTCCCGATGAGATCGCCAGCGTCGTGACGTTCCTCGCATCGAACGAATCGAACTGGATCAACGGCACCGATATTCCGGTGGATAACAGTGCCGAGATTTCCGAGTTCTTGGCCGCCAACAACGTGATTCCACCCCTGGAGAAGTAATGACAATCGACATTTCAACTGTTCCGGCACAGTTGTTCATTGGCGGCGCATGGGTTGACGGAAGTGAAGGTGGCACCTTCAGCGTCGAGAATCCAGCCAATAAGCAAACACTGGGGCACGTGGCGAGCGCGAGTGTCGCCGACGGACTGCGGGCGGCGGACGTTGCCGCGCACGCGCTCGTGTCGTGGCGCAAGCTGGCTCCTCGAGCACGCGCCGAGATCCTGCGCGCAGCCTTCGAGTTGATGATGGTGAAAATTGATGACATCGCCGACCTCATCGTGCTCGAAAACGGCAAGCCCCGCTCCGAGGCAATCGCCGAGGTGCACTATGCCGCGGAGTTCTTTCGTTGGTTCGCTGAAGAAGCGGTGCGTATCCCCGGGTATATCTCGACGGCACCGGTGACGGGACGCCGGATCATCGAGACATCGGAGCCCATTGGTGTCGCGTTATTAATCGCGCCGTGGAACCTCCCGGCGGCAATGATCACTCGAAAAGTGGCTCCGGCTCTCGCGGCTGGTTGCACGGTCATCATCAAGCCGGCCGGCAATACTGCGTTGACCGCGCTATACCTGTGCGACCTTCTCGCGCAGGCCGGCGTTCCCGACGGCGTTGTGAACATCATCCCGACGACCAATCGTGAGGTTGTGGCCGCGCTCCTGAAGAGCAGTCCCGTACAGACCGTGTCATTCACGGGATCCACGCGAGTGGGGCAACTGCTGATGCGTCAAGCGGTCGATCGCGTTTTGCGCTGTTCCATGGAACTCGGTGGTAACGCCCCATTCATCGTGTGCGAGGACGCCGACATCGACCTTGCCGTTGACTCGGCGATGATCGCCAAAATGCGACACAATGCGGAGGCCTGCACCGCCGAATTCAGTACCAAGTTCGCGCAAAAGATGTCCGATCTTCGACTCGGTGATGGCATGGATGCCCGCACGCAGGTTGGTCCGCTCGCGAGTCAATCCGCGCTCCAGGGCATCGAAGACTTAGTCGGCGCCGCCCGTTCTGACGGCGCGAGGGTCGTCACCGGTGGCGATCGTGGCGACGACGCGGGTTACTACTATCAACCGACCGTCCTCGACAATGTGTCGCCCGATGCGGCGATCTTGCAAGAAGAAATCTTCGGACCCGTGGCGCCCATTGTCGAATTCTCGTCCGACGACGAAGCAGTCTTGCTGGCGAATGCCGTGGAAGTGGGCCTTGGGTCATACGTGCACTCAGGTGATCTCGGTCGCGCGATGCGCATTGCCGAGGCCCTCGAAGTGGGAATGGTCGGCGTAAACACCGGCATCTTCTCCGACCCGGCGGCACCGTTCGGTGGAGTCAAGCAGAGTGGCCTTGGTCGCGAGGGCGGGCGCCACGGCATGTTGGAGTTCCTCGAAACCAAATACATCAACGTCGCCTGGAGCTGAGTATGACAATCACGGATGCACTTCCGCTAATCTCCCCGACGCTTGCGTCGTGGCTCAACGATGTCTCTCGCGGAAAATTCTCCACACCCGACATCGCCACCAGTGGTGAAATCGCCTACCCGGTACTAGACCCGGGGACCGGTCGAACAC
Source organism: Microbacteriaceae bacterium (assembly GCA_009925875.1). GTDB lineage: Bacteria > Actinomycetota > Actinomycetes > Actinomycetales > Microbacteriaceae > RFQD01. The sequence continues at coordinate 8,828 of RFQD01000012.1, forward strand.
TTGCAAACGTGCCGATTTCGAACAGCGACCATGTCGCGCGAGCAGTGCGCAAGGCTCGCGCAGCGATGGACGACGGGCGTTGGAGTGAGCAAGACCCGGACTACCGCGAAGCTGCCCTGTTGCGGCTTGCGGCGCTCGTCGAGCGTGACTTTGACACACTGGTGACCCTCGAGGCTGTCGACACGGGCAAACCTCGCGCAGAGGCTGCCCTTGATATTCACGAGGTCACGCTCGTCTTGCGTTACTACGCGGGCTGGTGCACGAAGGTGACCGGCTCGACGATTGCGGCACCACGACAGTTTGCGGCGCAGACGATTCGTGAGGCGGTAGGCGTCTGCGTGGCCATCACACCGTGGAACTATCCGTTACCCATCTTGATGTACAAGTTGGCGCCGGCGTTGGCATTCGGAAACAGCATCGTGGCGAAGCCGTCGGAACTCGCGCCGCTGTCATCCATCTACTTTTTGGAACTCTGCTCAGAAGCAGGTATTCCCGACGGCGTTGTCTCGCTCGTCCTGGGCCCCGGCGAAGTAGGCGCCGATCTCGTGTCTCAGCCCGGCATCGACAAGATTTCGTTTACGGGGTCAACCACAACCGGCAAAGCCATCATGCGCGCCGCTGCTGAACACCCGACCAAGGTGACACTCGAACTCGGTGGCAAGAGCCCCCACATCGTTTTCGCGAGCGCCGACCTCGACGCGGCCGTCGCCGGCGTTGCGGCTGGCATCTGGACCAACGCCGGGCAGGTGTGTGTCGCAGGTAGTCGATTACTGGTTGAGGAGTCGGTGAAGGAGATTTTCATTCAGAAACTCGTTGCCTTTACGGATGAGTATCACGTGGGCCATGCGCTCGACGACAGAAGCATGATGGGGCCGATGATTAGTGCGCGACAACTCGAAAAGGCTCAGGCAACCATCACCGAGGCACAGAAGTCGGGCGCTCGAATCACCACCGCAGGCACCGTGCACAGTGAGGTCGGCACATTTCTCGCTCCGACCATCATCGATGGACTTGACGGGTCGCACGCCGCGCACCAGGAGGAGATATTCGGTCCCGTATTGACTGTCGACTCTTTCGGCAGCGAAGACGAGGCAGCCACGAGAGCCAACTCAACCCCCTTCGGTCTGGCTGCCGGCGTGTGGACCGATGCGGCCGGACAATCCACTCGAATGGCGCGCAAGCTCAACGCCGGGACGGTATGGGTGAACACGTATGGCGTGTTTCATCCGACTCTGCCGTTCGGGGGAACTAAGGCCTCCGGCTTCGGCCGTGAACTCGGTGAATCCGCCGTCGAGGCCTACACGCAGACCAAGACCATCGTCGAAGACATTGCGGGTCGAGGGGGCGAATAGATGGGAGATCAGACACCACGTGTGACGCACGGTGACGTCGTTGGCCAAGTTGCCACGACGCAAGTGCCGCGATTCGCCGCACCACCGACCTTCGGTCTCGTGCCGGACCTTTCAACCGTCTCTCGCGCGGACGTTGCCGTGGTTGGTGTTCCCTTCGATTCGACGGTGAGCTATCGCCCGGGTGCGCGATTTGGCCCCAGCCATATTCGCAACTCGTCTCGGCTGTTACGCCTGTACAACCCCGAAGCTGGCCGCTGGCCCTTCCTCGCGCAGCAGGTCGTCGACGCGGGTGACATTGCGTGCAACCCCTATGACATCGAGTTGGCGATACGCACAATTCGCGATGGAATTCGGGATGTGCTTGCCATTGCGCCACGCGTGCTCGTTCTGGGTGGCGATCACACGATTTCACTCCCCGTGCTGCGCGCACTTCATGAAAAGCATGGCCCGATTTCGGTCATCCACTTCGATGCCCACCTCGACACGTGGGACACGTATTTTGACCAGCCGTACCTTCACGGCACTCCGTTCCGCCGTGCATCGGAGGAAGGTCTGCTCGACAAAGAGGGCTGCACGCATGTGGGTATTCGAGGTGGTCTCTACGGTTCAACCGACATGTCGGACGACCAAGTGCTCGGATTCATGACCGTGCGCAGTCACGAGATTCACCTTGACGGCGTTTCCGCCGCAATCGAACGTGTTCGGCGCCGTGTTAGAGACCGACCGGCCTACATTTCGGTGGACATTGACGTTCTCGATCCCGCATTTGCTCCCGGCACAGGAACGCCCGAATCTGGCGGACTCGCGAGTTGGCAGCTTCTCCACATGCTTCGGGAACTTGGTGATCTCAATGTCATTGGGGCAGACATTATGGAAGTCTGCCCGGCTTACGACCACGCTGAAATCACCGGCATCGCCGCGGCGCACGTGGGTTACGAAATTCTGTCGGGATGGGCGCCACCCCTTCCCGACGCCGTCAAGACCCGCTAACTCGCGTTGGCGAGCCGACGCAATTCACAGCGTTGCGTGCCCGACAGCACAAGTGAAACGTGAATCAATCCCTGATCAGCATCCCACCTGAGTGCGCCTTTCTCGGCTCCCGATTCATCGAGCGAACCAATGAGTTCTCCATCGAGGAAGCACTCCACTCCAACTCGGAGCGCGAAGTTCGTCACATGGAAGCTGAGTGGCTCATCCACTTCGGTTGTTGAACTAAGCGTCGCGACGAGCGTGTCTGAAGTGGAGTGAGCTGAGCGCACGACCACACGAGGGTAGGGGATATCGATGAGCTGAGGGAGATCGAGCACCTCGTCACCCCACGGGTGGTTGAACAAGTCAGCCCAACCATTGCGCATATTCAACCGAGCAAAGCCAAGGAGCGCGTTGCCCATCACGCACGTGACATAGCTCTCCGTGTTGAGGTCGTCACACCGAGGATAAAAGAGTCCGCCATCTCGCCACGTCGGATTCATGCATGCATCTGCGTGAGCGAGGAGTTTTTCGACCGTGTCAGCGTCACCAATTTCCGAGGCGAGCAGTGCGAGCATCCCGTGATTGTGAACGCCGAGCATCATCGGATCGACCTTGTCGATGCCCGGCTCTGACTGGTACTCGAGGTGCGTTCGGTGAAAGCTTTCCAAACGAACGGAATAGCCGTGAGCCGTGGGTTTGCGAACATCGTCGATGACCGTGGCATAGAGTTTTTCGATGTACTCGGGTTCCCACACGTGAATCAGTGGGCCCCACGACACGACCGAAGCAGCCTCTTTGTTTTCGGTAGATCCTTCGGTGATGACTTCGTCTTGCTGCACGGCGTAAAAGACAGGGAGGTCTTCCATGTTCGTCTCGTCAAACAGGTTGGTCTTTTCGGCCCAGGCTCGTCGGAATTTCTCAAGAAGCGGACGACCGATGTTAGTGCCGTAGACGTGGTCATAGTTGAGCAAGCCCAACATCGGAAACTGGTTGCAATAGACGAAGACACCGTTGGGCTCACACTCACAGCCCAGGCCATGTGTGAGTGAGAACTGCGATGCAATTGTCGTCGCGAGTGAGTGGTGGTCGTATTCGAAATCTTGCGGGCCGAGGCCACGAAATGGTGGGCGGCATTCGAAGGTTAGTGAACCCGGTTGGGCGTAGTAACCGTCGCGATAGAGCATTTCATAGAGGCTGACCATCATGAGCAGGTGCCCGCTGTACATGACGTTCTTGCTCGAAACCGGGTCGACCCATCCCTCGACGAGTTCGGTCAAATCGGGGTTCATAACTTTGCTGCCACGACTGGTCAACTCCCAGTAGGCCCACACGTCATGGCGAAGCATCTTCGTGATGAGTTGTCGGAAGGTGTCTCGCAAGAGCTCGCGATGAGCCGGCAGGTAGTGGTACTGCGTGACTGCCAGCGAGTAAGCCATATAGGCGAGCTGGTACCGGTACGCGTCATCGCCCTCATTCGTCGGATCAAATGGACCCATGTCGCTCCAGTCACCTGGCAGTTGGCGACTGAGTCGAATGACGTTTCGTATGTGTCCGATCTGCTCAACGGAGAGAGCGGGTGCCACAGTTGTGACACCCGCACCCTTCCGGTTGAGGTTACTTAGAGACGTCAACACTCACATCCGCACTGAGAATGTGGCGACGGTTTGACGAGTACGCAATTACACCAATCAGACCGATGATGACGGTGATCAACACGACGCCCCACTGCGAGTACCACGGAGCTTCGGCGTCACGCGGCCACGCGATGTTGACCATTTCGAAGAGCACCCAGATTGTTGCAATCAACGTCAGTGGGAACTCCCAGCGGCCGAGAGTGAATTGGCCGGGAACCCACGTGCGCTTCATTTGACTGCGCAGCAGACCGAGGAGCGGGAATGCGAAGGCAATGTAGAAACCTTCAATCGCGAACAGCACGAGCGTGTTGTATCCAGCACCCCACAGACTCGTGAGTACAACGAGCGCAGAGACAACGGCGGTCACGAGAATTGCAGCCACAGGCGACTTGCTCTTGCCGGCGAGCTTCGACAAAACCGCCGATCCCGGAATCATCTTGTCCCGGGCAAAGCCCCAAATAACGCGTGACGCCGCGGCCTGAGCCGTCACATAGGTCGCAAGGAAGGCAAGAACAAACATTGCGAACAACGGAGCAACAACGCCTTCACCGAGGTGGAAGATGATCGTGTCCGCGACGGGGTCCGGTGACGTGCCATCCATGACATCAGGAATGCTCGGAATGGACAGGATGATAGCCAACGCCGAGAAGAGCACAACGGCTCCCACAATGGTGATGGAGAGAATCATGGCCTTGGGAACGGAGCGTTCGGGGTTCTGAACTTCTTCGGCAATGTCACCCGCGCTTTCGAAACCAACGAAGGACCAGCCGACAAAGGCGACAGCTGCGGCGAAACCGCTCCAAATCCAGGGTCCCGCACCGTAACCGGAGCCGAAGCTGTCGAAGATGACCGTAATCGGCTGTTCTTGGTTGAAGATGAGCAGGTACGCACCGATGCCGACACTTCCGATGAGCTCGATGATGACGGCTACGATACCGACGAACTTGAGCACTTTCTGACCGAGCAGGTTCAGGAGCGTTCCAACGACGATAAAGCCAAGAGCGACGATGACCTGAGTCGGGGTGTCGAACGCAGGAACTCCAATCACCGCCGGGATGAACAGTGTCGCAATGAAGGCGGCCGAACCGATCGCAATCATGAGAGTCCACATGTAGGCCCAGCCCGCAAACCAGCCAAATGTTCGTCCGCCAATCCGGCGTGCCCACGCGTAGACGCCGCCGGCAAACGGCCACTTGGATGCCATCAGTGCCAGAACTGTTGCAACGATGATCTGCGCAACCATGACGGCTGCAAATGCCCACCACGAGGCGGGTCCTGCCGCAGCGAAAACGAGCACGAAGATCCCGTACAGCGCAACGATGGGCGAAATGAAAGCAAAGGCGATGCTGAATGCGGTTCGCCAGTTGAACACCTTGGGCGCCACGTTGCCGGCGTACGCCTGGCCCGCATCGCTCTGAGTTGGCTGACTCATGAGACTCCTTTGTCTATGAATTTTCGAGGTTTTGTAAATTTACCTAGCAAGTTGCAAGGCATTCGAACAATATCGGAACTATACCCACATTCAAAGTCAAAAAACAGACTAAACAATAGATTTTTTGATTTTTTCTTCGGACGCATCATTGTGGTCGGCAAAACGCATCCTGCCCTCTAAGTACAGGATGGGCGGAACCGCGTGCGCCGAAGTAGACCCCGACAAAGCGGGAGTAAGGGCGGGGAAAGAAAGACCTACGCCTTTTGAATGATGATCTTCTCCACCATCGTGGTGCCCTGCACTTGGGCGCTCACACCGAGGTTGTAGGACTGGAACACCGTGGTCGACAACTGCTCCGATACCTTCAAATACTTCTGCGTCTCATCCTCGGGAAGGTCCTTACTCGTGATCGCCTTGACCAAAGGGAATGGCTTGTTTTTTTCTGTGCGCAGGCCGTAGTGGCCGACGGGGTCACGTAGGACTGGTCATCACACCACGTTTCACCAGGACCCAAGCTGTGGTTCTCCACGATTGATTTCGAATCATCCAGAACAAAGCCCAGTCGCAACGTTTCGACGTCAATATTTGTGTAACACACAACGGGAAGGCCGTTTGGTCCGGCAGCTTCGCGAACCGTGGATTCCGTGTCACTCGACGAACAGGCAACCAACGTGCCCGCGCCCACGACGGCGGTGAGTCCCAAACCTGCGAGACGAAGAACAAGTGTGCGAGGTCCCAGTTTCATCATGCGCCCAGACTAAACGAACGAGACTTCACGCGCACGGCAAACTCACCCGCGGTTTTCGATGCGATGACCCAGTTCATCGATGACCGTAAAGAGCGCATCCACGTCACTCATGTCCGTTCGAAAGTTCGTGAAGCACGGGCGCAGCCACGTTTCGCCGTCGATTTGTGCGGGCGAGAGATAAACCCGGCCATCCTCGATGATCGCGGCACAGAGGGCTGCGTTGTGCGCACTGATGTGGGCCGGGTCGGTCATGCCAGCCGGAATGTGCTGCAGTGGCACAATCGACAACTGAGGTCGGGTGGGCAGGACGCGAAAATGCGGGTCGGCGGATGCGCGCGCATACGTTTCGCGCGCCAGCCTGATGTCGTGCTCAATTGCCTGGCGAAACTCGTGCGCCCCATGCGCCTTGAATCCCAGCCACAACTTGAGGGCACGCAACGGGCGCGAATACTCAAGCGTCACATCAACCGGGTTCGGTTCGTCGGTGACGTGCGGCATGTACGCCTCGTTATGACCAAACGTTGCGGCGAGCGCCGAGTAGTCGCGCACGAGAAGAATGGAACAAGCCTTCGGAACGAACATCCACTTATGTGCGTCGATGGTGACAGAATCCGCGAGATCGAGCCCGTCGAACAAGTCGCGCACGAGATTAGTGCCGGCCGCCGGGCCACCGTAGGCGCC
>RFQD01000111.1 GCA_009925875.1 Microbacteriaceae bacterium
GCGAGAGTTCGAGCACCTTCTTGGCGCGTGGCGTGAACGGGATGTGCCCGGTCGGTTGTTGCTGGCCTTGACCGATGATGTCTTGAACTTGCTCGCGCACGGCGTCGAGCGAAATGTTGAGTGACTCCAGAGCCTTAGCAGCGACTCCCTCACCTTCATGGATGAGGCCAAGCAAAATGTGCTCCGTGCCGATGTAGTTATGGTTGAGCATCTTGGCCTCTTCTTGTGCCAAGACAACGACGCGGCGGGCGCGGTCGGTAAATCTCTCAAACATGTGGTCAACTCCTTGATTGTGCTGGAGCGGTGTGCCGCATCCATCTCTTTGAGGGTAACGAGCCGAGCTCAAGAAAAGTCCCGTGTTCGCCGTAGGCGTGAGCACCGTCCGAGCTCGGTTAGGGTGAATCGTGAGCGTTGTTCGTCCCCGGGAGGTGCCACTCGGTGGCCTTCGCGCGATCACGGTTCGGCGGACACTGCCCAATCGAGAGCGAACCACCATTGGCGCATGGTGCTTCATCGACCACTTTGGGCCCCACCGCGTCGCTGACGCGGGGGGCATGTCTGTTGCACCGCATCCGCACACCGGTCTGCAAACGGTGTCGTGGCTGTTCTCCGGCGAGATCGAGCATCGAGATAGCGTGGGCTCGCGCCAACTCGTCTCCCCCGGTCAGCTCAACCTCATGACCGCCGGGCGAGGAATTGCGCATTCGGAAGAGTCGACAGTCGACAGCGTGTGGGTACATGGCGTGCAATTGTGGGTCGCGCTTCCCGAGGAGTATCGCCACGTGGGTCCGTTCTTCGAGCACGTCGTGCCGCCCCGCGTGGTGCTTCCCACCATGAACGACGCCGGTGAGGCACTCGTCACGGTTTTTGTTGGCTCTCTCTTGGGCGTCGAATCGCCGGCAAAAACTTTTTCTCCGCTCGTTGGGGCAGAACTTGTCATCCCCGCTCAGTCATCGGTAGAAATGCCGGTCAATCCCGACTTTGAGCACGGTTTCTTAGTGGATCAGGGGACCCTGCGTGTCAACGGTGAATTCGGGGAGCACGCCGACCTCATTTATCTCGATCGAGGTCTGACTCATCTCGAGCTGTCTTCGGGATCGCAACCCGTTCGGGCTATCCTGCTCGGAGGTACCCCGTTCACTGAACCCATCGTCATGTGGTGGAACTTCATTGCTCGCACCCACGACGAAATCGTGGCTCTTCGGGACGAGTGGCAGCGTGACGTCGTCGAGGGACTCGACGCGGGCGGACGCTACGGTCACGTCAACTTCGATGGTCTGCCCATTCCCGCACCAGAGATGCCGAGCGTTCGCCTTCGCGCCCGGGCAACGACTCGGGCATAATTTCACGCGCGACGTGGCTCAGTCCTTGCGCGTTTCGTGGCTAACTTCGTTAGAGAATGGTGACGCCACCCAGTGTCTGCCGTCCGCACATTTCACCAAGGAATTCAATGTCTGCGACATCCGAACCGGAACACGTCATCATCGGATTTGGAAACGTGGGTCGCCACGTAGCGCGTCAGCTAATCGACGACGGTCGCGCCGTGACCATCGTCACGCGTTCGGCGCCACGTAACCCAGAACAGGGTGCACGTCATGTCGTCGGGAGCTTGGCTGACCTGCGTGGATTGTGGCGCAGTATCCCCTCAGCCGACGTGATTTACAACTGTGCAAATCCGCCCTATCAGCACTGGTGGCGGCACTGGCCATTCATTACCCAAGCGGTCAACGCCTTTGCCCAATCCACCGGAGCGGTCATCGCCACGGTCTCCAACCTCTACGGATACGGACGCGCGCGTAGCCCGTTGCGCGAGGATCTGGCACTACGGGCCACTTTTCGCAATGGACGGATTCGCGCCGACGCGTGGACAGAGACACTCCAATTGCATCGCAAGGGGCTTATCCGAGCGGTCGAAGTTCGCGCGGCTGACTTTGTCTGCCCCGGGCCGCAAAGTCGCGTCGGCGACCGAGTAGTCCCCCGCGTATTGTCTGGAAAGGCAGTGCAGCTTCTCGGAAATGTCACAACCGAGCATTCGTGGACGTTCACGGCGGACGTTGCGCGCGCGCTCATCACAGCCGCAAACGACCCGCGCGGGCTCGGCCGCGCATGGCACGTTCCGTCCAACCCGGCACGCACGCAAACTCAAGTCGTGAACGACATCGCCGACGTTGCCGGAGTGAAACACGTCAAAGTTTCGTCGCTGTCAGCGTCCACGGTTGGACTTGTTTCGCTCGTCAATCCCGTCGTTCGCGAACTTCGCGAAACGGACTACCAGTTCGCGAGACCGTTCATCATGGATTCTTCGGCCTTCACATCCACGTTTGGCCTCGAACCCACGCCCTGGCGAACGGGTTTGGCCGACCTCGTGGCGCACTACGACAATGGTAAGGACATGGGTGACGTTACGGATTATCCAGAGTCGGTGGAGCGGTTTCGCGCAGCCCTGCACGCGTGTGGGGCCTTGGGCGAGCCGATCAAATTGGACGAGAACGCGCATACCGCGACTGCGGCAGCCGAGGGATTGGGCATTTCCCCGGCCCAAATTGCGAACTCTCTCGTCTTTCTCGCCGACGGAGCACCCGTGCTGGTCATGTCCTCCGGAGGTCACCGCGTCGACCCGGACAAGATTTCGCGCGCGCTCGGTGGAGCCGTCATCACGAAGGCCAACGCCGATGACGTGCGTTCCGCCACCGGCTATGTGATTGGTGGGGTGAGCCCGGTTGGTCTGGCCACAACAATGCCCACTCTCGTGGACACCAAGCTGGCCGAATTTGACGAAGTGTGGTCGGCCGGCGGTCATCCTGCCTGGGTTTATCGCACCACGTTTGACGAGCTGGTTCGCATGACGGGCGGGACCCCCGCCTCCGTGGGCGAGTAGCAGACTATTTCGACGTCAGCGCTATTGCAGCGCCGACGTCAGGCGAGCAAGGCCATCGAGCACCGTGGAGAAGAATGGCTGACGCTTCCAATCCTCGAGCGTGAGTTGACGACTCATGTCGCGATAAGACTGTTCGACGTCACGCATCTGATGAACGAATTCTTTTCCCCGAACGAGAAGTGACACTTCCAAATTCAAGGAGAACGACCGCATGTCCATGTTGCTCGAACCAATGACCGCGACGTCGTTGTCGATGCTGATGTGCTTCGAATGCAAAATTGTGGGCGCTTTGTAAAGCCAAATCACGACGCCCGCCTTGAGGAGAGCCTCGTAGTAGGAGCGTTGCGCGTGATACACCAACGCCTGATCACCCTCTTCAGAAACAAAAAGTTCGACGTGCACGCCCCGGCGCGTGGCGGTCGTGATGGCATACATCAACGACTCATCGGGGACAAAATACGGTGACGTAATGATGATCTTGCTCGTTGCCGCGTAAAGCAACGCGAGAAACAACCGCAAGTTGTTTTCGGTCGGAAAACCCGGACCGCTGGGCACAATTTGACAGTCGAGGTTGGCCTCGCTCGCATAGCGGCGCTGTGGTGGCGATTCTGCAGCGGGAAGCAACTCATCACGCTCGCTGTACCAATCCGTAACAAAAATTACGTCGAGTCCGCGAACGATGGGACCTTGGAGGCGCACCATGGCGTCTTTCCAGTGAAGGCCGCGTCGCAGATTGGACTTTTTCAAATACGACGAATCGATCATGTTTTGCGACCCCATCCACCCAATGACGCCGTCGATGACGATGAGCTTTCGGTGGTTACGCAAGTCGGGTCGTTCATATTTTCGCTGCAACGGAGCAAAGGGCAACATGAGATCCCAGTCGACTCCCATGGCGGTGAGACGTCGCCGAGTTGCCCGATAACTCACTGTCCGCAGGCCGGCCACGTGGTCAAACAGGACGCGAATTTTTACGCCTCGAGCAATCGCCTTCTCCATCGCCACGAATAACGGCTCGGTCACCGTGTCGGTCGAAAAAATGTAGAACTCGATGTGCACAAACTTTTTCGCCGAGTCAATGTCGGCGGCGATGCGCGCAATCGTGTTGTCGTAATCGATCATCAGCTCGGCGTCGTTGCCCGACGAGATAGGCAAGGCGCCAAGCTCTCGATTGAGACGAACAATCTGCTTGAGCCACAAGGGCCATTTTTGATCCTTCGGCACAAGCTCAACGTCACGAGTGGCCTCGACGATGAACTTGTTAATTTCCTGCTGCTTGCGGCGTCGACGACGTCCCAGTCGCGGACTGCCGATGAGCAGGAACAACAGAACGCCCACATACGGGATGAAGAAAATTGCGAGAAGCCATGCCATGGCGGATCCGGGTCGTCGGTTGCGCGGAACGATAATGACGGCGACAACACGAATCACGAGATCGACAACGATGGCCGAAATTGTGAGCCAAAACGACCATGAATAGACGGTTTCCGAACCTGTCATGAGCAACTACTCGCCTGACGTCTCATCGCTTGTCCGTGGTCTGCGAGGGAAGTCCGCGCTTCGCTCGTTCTTGCGCTTCGATCTTGGCGAACTCATCGCGCTCCGTTCGATCGGCTCGCAAAATAGAACGAATGATAAGCCAAAACAACACACCAAGAATGGCCGTCGGGGTGACGGACCACAGCGCATTGACCCACCAATTGTCCATGGGCTCAGCCTAGTCGCGCACTCATCGCCGAGTGATAATGCACCTTATTTGACGAGTGGAAACAGGATGGTTTCTCGAATTCCCAGGCCCGTGATGGCCATGAGCAAACGGTCAATGCCCATGCCCATTCCTCCGGATGGCGGCATGCCATGCTCCAGTGCACGCAAGAACTCTTCGTCGAGGCGCATCGCCTCAAGGTCGCCCTTGGCAGCCAATTGCGCTTGCTGAACGAATCTCTCGCGCTGCACAACGGGGTCAACCAGTTCGGAGTATCCCGTCGCAAGTTCGAACCCGCGAACGTAGAGGTCCCACTTCTCGACGACACCCTCGATGGATCGGTGGGCGCGCACGAGTGGACTCGTGTCGACGGGAAAGTCGAGCACAAACGTGGGTCGCTCGAGACCGCCCTTGACGAAATGCTCCCACAGCTCTTCAACGAGCTTGCCGTGGTTGGGGTGCGGCACATCGACGCCAACCTTGTCGGCCAGCGCGTGGAGTTCCTCCACCGACGTCTGGGGAGTGATTTCTTTCCCGGCGGCGTCCGACAGCGAGTGATACATGCTGACGCGATCCCATTC
>RFQD01000112.1 GCA_009925875.1 Microbacteriaceae bacterium
CGTCGCATCAACGAAGGCGCCGCCATGATTCGGTCCAAAGGTGAGGCGGGAACGGGAGACGTTTCTGAGGCGACCAAGCACATTCGCAAAATCACGTCGGAGATTCGTGCCCTGTCGTCAATGGCCGAGGACGAGCTCTTCGTCGCGGCGAAAGAGCTTCAGGCTCCGTACGAACTCGTTCGCGAGGTTGCGGCAACGGGCAAGCTGCCCGTGGTTCTTTTCACTGCGGGCGGTGTAGCAACGCCGGCCGACGCGGCTATGATGATGCAACTCGGCGCCGATGGAGTCTTCGTTGGTTCGGGTATCTTCAAATCGGGAAACCCGGCGGAGCGAGCCAAGGCCATCGTGAAGGCAACGACGTTCTTCGATGACCCCGCGGTCGTCACCGAGGCCTCGCGAGGATTGGGTGAAGCCATGGTGGGCATCAACGTTTCCGACTTGCCCGCACCACACCGCCTTGCCGAGCGTGGCTGGTAGCACCGCACCGCGTATCGGCGTTCTCGCGCTTCAGGGTGACGTGCGAGAGCATGTACTGACTTTGCGAGACATCGATATCGATGCGGTTCTCGTGCGTCGCCAGTCGGAGTTAGACCACATCGACGGACTCATCATCCCGGGCGGCGAATCGTCGGTGATGGACAAGCTTGCTCGCATTTTCGATCTATTTGACCCGTTGCGCCGTCGAATTTCTGAGGGTATGCCGGTGTTGGGAACGTGTGCCGGGCTCATCATGCTGGCCAATAACGTGCTCGATGCCATCGACGGTCAACAATCCCTCGGGGGTATCGACGTGGATGTTCGGCGCAACGCATTCGGCGCTCAAGTCGATTCGTTTGAGGTGGGAGTCTCTGCTCCGTCAATCGCCGACACTCCGCTCGCCGCAGCTTTCATTCGTGCTCCCGTTGTGGAACGTGTCGGTCCCGGCGTCGAAGTCCTTGCTCAACTCGATGACGGGCGCGTCGTGGGCGTTCGACAGGGCAACGCAGTCGGAATCAGCTTTCATCCGGAAGTCGAAGGTGAAACTCGGGTTCATGAGTTCTTCGTCAGGTTAGTTGCTGAGCACGTGGCGTCGGCAGGTCGCTCGGCGCGACGGTAGTTAGAATCGTCGTTATGTCTGGACACTCCAAATGGGCAACAACGAAGCACAAAAAAGCTGTCATTGACGCTCGACGTGCAAAGTCATTTGCAAAGCTGATCAAGAACATCGAAGTAGCTGCCAAGCTCGGTGGGGCCGATTTGAGCGGTAACCCGACGCTGGTAGACGCCATCCAAAAAGCAAAAAAGACAAGCGTTCCTAACGACAACATCGACCGGGCGGTCAAACGCGGGGCAGGTCTTTCCGGTGACGCGGTTGATTACCACACCATCATGTACGAGGGTTATGGCCCGAACGGTGTCGCTCTTCTGATTGAGTGTTTGACCGACAACAAGAATCGTGCCGCCGCGGAGGTTCGGACTGCCATGTCGCGTAATGGTGGAACGATGGCGGACCCCGGATCGGTCGCATATAACTTCAGTCGCAAGGGGGTCATCCGTGTCTCGTCTGAAGGAGGCGTGACGGAGGATGACATCCTCGCAGCGGTTTTGGATGCGGGCGCGGAGGATGTCTCCCTCCAGGGCGGTACTTTCGAAATCATTACGGACACAGCCAATTTGGTGCAGGTTCGCACGGCGCTGCAGACTGCAGGAATTGACTATGAGTCGGCGGACAGCGAATTCGTGCCGAATTTGGCAGTAGAAATCGAAGCTGAAACTGCGCGCAAAGTATTCAAGCTGATTGAGGCCCTCGAAGATTCGGACGACGTGCAAAACGTGTTCAGCAATTTTGATCTGTCCGACGCTGTCCTTGCCGAGCTTGAACAAGAGTAGACGCGGAGTTCTGCGTGCGCATTCTCGGAGTTGACCCGGGACTCACGCGTTGCGGGGTAGGTGTCATTGACGTGAGCCCGGCGGGCGCACTGACTCTCGTTCATGTCGAGGTCGTGCAGACGCCGTCGTCGAGCGAGGCTCCGACCAGACTGCTCTCGATGAGAGAGGCTTTCGTCCGTCTGTTCGACACTTTCGAACCGGACCGGGTGGCACTCGAACGCGTATTTGCTCAGCAGAACCTTCGCTCCGTCATGGGCACCGCTCAGGTGTCGGGTCTTCTTCTTGCTGAAGCGGCGGGCCGAAAAATCGGAGTCGACCTACACACTCCAACCGAAGTGAAGGCCGCGGTTTCGGGCTCGGGGCGTGCGAACAAGGCTCAAGTCGCCGTTATGGTGCGCCGAATTCTGATGATGGGGAATGAATCGTTGTTGCCCGATGCGACGGATGCCTTGGCACTGGCCATCTGCAACGTGTGGCGAGGTGGCGCGGGAGTCGGTGGTGGCTCGCGCGGTGTCACGTCGCAACTAACCCCGGCTCAACGACGTTGGAGGGACGCGGAGAGCCTCGCTCGCCGAAACCGTTCTGCACACTAGTCTTCAGCCGTGATTGCGTCGCTTCGTGGTGAGATTCGCGCGACGACGACATCCGGCTGTGTCGTGGATGTCGGAGGAGTCGGATTCGCGGTTGCCCTCACGCCAGCGCACGCCCGAGCGCTCCAAATGGGGGTTGAGTGTGAATTCTTAACTCGGCTCATCGTGAGGGAAGATGCCATGCAACTTTTTGGCTTCGAATCTGAAGGTCACCTGGGCATATTCGATGCGTTGTTGACGGTGAGTGGGATCGGCCCACGCTCGGCCTTGGCTGTGCTCAGTGAGCTCACTCCAGGGCAGATTTATTCCGCTGTCGCGGACGAGGATGACGCACCGTTCCGAAAGGTTTCTGGCATTGGTCCAAAAACCGCCAAGCTCGTCGTTGTGTCTCTTGCCGGTCGACTCACTCATCTTCTTGCCGGAGATCGACCCGAGGAAGCTTCTGCGTTGGGCGATGCCGTGCCGCCACCGAGCGCCGTGGCAGCACAGGTGGTGGCAGCCCTCATCGGGCTTGGCTGGAATGAGAAAGTTGCGAGTGATGCTGTTCAACGCAGTGTGACGGACGCACCGATGCTCGATGCCGCTTCGCTTCTACGCGCCACTCTGTCGCAACTGGGTACACCCGGGTCACCTTCATGAACGATCAGCCTGACATTGTGAACCCCGAGGCAATCGACCCTGGTGAGATTGCCTACGACGGCGCGCTTCGACCACACTCATTGCAGGATTTTGTTGGGCAGACCAAGGTGGTCGGTCAGCTTGGTGTACTTCTGAAGGCGGCGGACTCTGCTGGGCGTGCGCCGGACCACATATTGTTAGCGGGCCCACCGGGGCTCGGCAAAACGACTCTGGCAATGATTGTGGCTCGTGAGGGCAACAGGCCCATGAGACTCTCGAGCGGTCCGGCAATTTCGCATGCGGGAGACCTGGCCGCACTGTTGTCGTCGCTGCAACCGGGTGACGTTCTCTTCATTGACGAAATTCATCGGATGGCCAAGTCTGCCGAAGAGATGTTGTACCTGGCCATGGAGGATTTTCGAGTCGACATCATGGTGGGCAAAGGTGTCGGAGCCACGTCGATTCCTCTGGAACTTCCCGCTTTTACTCTCGTCGGTGCCACGACGCGAACTGGCTTGCTGGCCAGCCCTTTGCGCGATCGCTTTGGTTTCACCGGTCATCTTGAGTTCTATTCGACGGAGGAGCTCCTGCATGTCGTGACACGTTCGGCTGCACTTCTGGAGTTGACGCTTCCAGCCTCTGCACTTCAAGAAATTGCGGGTCGATCTCGTGGGACACCCCGCATTGCGAACCGCCTATTACGCCGAGTAAGGGATTTTTTGGAGGTACATCCTTCGACTCCACCACACGAGGCCGCGGACGCGGCATTGACGCTCTATGACGTGGACAAGCGAGGACTCGATCGCCTCGATAGATCGGTGCTCGACGCGCTCATTGTTCGTTTTGGTGGGGGACCGGTCGGCGTCAGTTCGTTGGCCGTCTCGATTGGTGAAGACGCGGAAACGATTGAGGCGGTCGTCGAACCGTTCTTGATTCGAGAGGGTCTCATGACTCGTACGTCTCGGGGCCGAATTGCGACGGATGCAGCTTACGAGCACCTCGGTCACCGTCGTTCTGCGCCACCGGCTCCGACGTCGTTGTTCTAA
This sequence comes from Microbacteriaceae bacterium, assembly GCA_009925875.1. GTDB lineage: Bacteria > Actinomycetota > Actinomycetes > Actinomycetales > Microbacteriaceae > RFQD01. The sequence goes on from RFQD01000112.1 coordinate 4,124, forward strand.
TTTATGAAGTCCGGTGTGACCTATACTGAACGGGCGCGACTGCGCCTGAAACTTTAGTGAAAGTAGTCCAACGACCATGCAATTTGACTTCACCACAATCCTCATGATTGCCGTACTCGGTGTGCTGGTTATTTTTATGATTCGTAATGGACGCAAGCGTCAGAAAGACGCGCTGGAATTGCAGAAGAAAGTCGTGACCGGCGCGTCGGTTATGACGAGCTTTGGTGTGTACGCCACCGTCAAGTCGATTGACGAAGCAGAGAACAAAGTTGTTCTCGAAATCTCTCCAAAAACCACGATGACAGTAGCGCGACAGGCTGTCGTTCGCGTTCTCGATGACGTGGACGCTCCTGCCGCGGACGAGTCCAAGAAGTAGTTTTCGTCGACGGAGCGCCGGCACACACACCCCCACGAGACAAAAGGCGATTACCCCTGTGGCCAAGCAATCATCTTCACGTTCGGCATGGCGCCCGCTCGTCTGGCTCCTCGTCCTCATCGTCGCACTCATCGGTGCTAACGGAGCGGGGGTTTTGTGGAGCGGTGCTAGTTGGACGCCAAAGCTGGCGCTCGACCTCGAGGGTGGAACACAAATTGTTCTGACACCCACGCTGCAAAGTGGCGAAACGGTCAGTGCGGAGCAACTCACGCAAGCCGTGTCGATCATTCGTCAGCGAATTGATGCCGCGGGTGTTTCCGAGTCCGAAATCAACACGCAGGGTAGTAACAACATCGTGGTGTCGATTCCGGGTCAGCCCGACGATCAAACCTTGGCTCGCATTCAGGCGTCAGCAAAGCTCGATTTTCGTCCGGTTCTCGTCGCCGGAGCTCCCTCCTCGGAGCAGGTTGGACCCGATGGAGCAACGATCACCCCGACCTACGACCCGACACTGCCCAACACTCCGAGCATCGCGCCGTCAAACGCGTCTGACTTGAACTGGATTACACCCGAGCTACAGTCGCGATACTTGGCCTTCACGTGTGGATCAGAGGCGG
>RFQD01000113.1 GCA_009925875.1 Microbacteriaceae bacterium
CCTCAACGTTGAGGGCAGCCACACCCGTCGGCGCGCAGACAGCCACTTTCTTTTCGGTGACGTCGGTGAAGTAGCGCAACAGATGCGACTTACCGGTTCCCGCACGTCCGGTAATGAACATGTGCGCGTTCGTCCCCTCCATCTGGTCGAACAGCGCTTGTTGTTCTTCGGACAGTTCTGCGCTCATGGAGACCTCTCATCTACGTGCGGTGCAAGTCTCCCAGTGTACGACGCCGCGTCAATACCACCTGAAAGTCCGGGACTGACGGTGGGTAGGATGGCGCACGTGGGTGTGTCCGCGTTGACAAGAAGGTTCGTGGCGCCAGGGCGCTCCGAATTCATTGGAATCGTGGTCATTGGCACTCTTCTGCTCGGTGGGGGCGTGGCGGCGGGGCTTTCTCTCGCTCGCGATGTCTTTAGCGCTACGGCGTTTGTGACGCAATATCTCCGCGCGGTCGAGAATCGGGACGTCGTCACGGCGATTTCCATGCCCGGCGTCCTTCCGATCGGCGTGGATCGTGACGAGTTCCTCACTAGACCCGAGAACGTGCTTCTCACATCAGCAGCCATGAAACCGGGTGACGATCTGCGCGTTATACGCGAGGAAGATCGCAACGGCGTGCGGCACGTGTTTGCACTCGACTCTGCGAACCCGTCGCAGACAATGGAGTTCGCGGTCGTGCAAACGGGTCGAAATGCGGGAATGTTCCCACAGTGGAGGTTTGTGTCCTCGCCGTTAGGCACACTCGACGTGGAGACAATTCACGCGACCTTTTTCTCCGTGAATGGCTTTGGGCCGATTGACCTTGCCTCCGTCACGCCGACGGTCTCCCCCAACGATTTCTCGGCACACGGTTCGTTTAGCGTATTTGCGCCCGGCCTTTACGTGGTGGAGACCTCGTCCTCGGCCCTGTCGTCGAAGCCCGTCTCCCTCTCGCTCGCACAGCCGGGCTCAATAGTCCACGCCACCGTGACGGCCGAGCCCACCACAGCGTTCCTGACACGCGTGCAGCGTGAAGTCGATCAGTTTTTTGATGACTGTGTGAGTCAACGGGTGCTCTTTCCCGCCGGATGCCCGTTTGGGATTTCTGTGGAGAATCGCATTTCCGGTGCCCCCCAGTGGGGCATCTTGAATCGGCCTCAGGTCAGTCTGCGCCCGACAGCGTCCGGATGGGAAATCGTCCCTGGCGTCTGGACACTCACGTTCGATGCCGACATTCAGTCATTGTTTGACGGCAGCATCTCTCCCGCACATGAGGAAATTCCCCTCACCATCGGCGGTCGTGTGCTCCTCACGGCATCGGGAGATATTTCAGTCACCATCGACCGCATCGATTAGTTGGAGCGGCGAGAGCCCGACATGGTTCGCAACATCGCGTTGTAGGCCTCGAGTTCGGCATCGTCCGTGCGATCAGCCTGTCGATCGAGTCTGCGCGCAACCTTGCTGTCGTTTCTACTCCACTGAATGGCAATCACAACGGCCAGAATGGCATTGGGTATTTCCCCGACGCTCCAGGCAATAGCGCCGCCCGCAGCCTGATCTTCTAGCGGCGTCGGTCCCCACGTGCGGCCCATGGCGCCATACCAATCTGCGAGTAGCAACGCTTGCCCGCTCATGATGGTGAGCCCGAAGAACGCATGAACGGTCATGGCGATGAGGAGCTGCACCAGTCGGAATGGATAGGGCAGCCGTTTGACGCCGGGATCAATCCCGATCAAGCTCTGCACGAACAGGTAACCCGCCAGCAAGAAGTGGACGATCATCCATTCATGACCAATGTGATTCGTTATCGCCCAGCGCAGGATGCCCGTGTAATAGAAGAACCACAGCGAACCCACGAAGTTGACGGTCGCGAAAATCGGGTTCGAGATGACCTGCGCGAAGCGGGAATGGACCGCCACGAGAATCCACTCTCGTGCCCCCCGGCTCGAGTCCGGTCGTTTCTCGATGGCTCGCATCGCGAGAGTAACGGGCGCCGCCGGCACCAAGAGCAGCGGAATAACCATGCCCAGTGCCATGTGGCCGAGCATGTGTTGGCTGAACAAGACGTGCTCATAGGCGTTGATGCCGCCGTTCGTAATCCAAAAAAGCAGCACTAGTCCCGCGGTCCAGGACAGAGTCCGCAGGACTGGCCAATCGTCGCCACGACGGCGCAGTCGTCGAGCGCCCGCGATGTAGAAGAAGATGCCGAAGGCGCACACGGCGAGCCAAATGGGATCAATGCGCCACGCCGTGACATAGGTCGCCCACGTCAATTCCGGTGGCAGCAATTCACCCGTGAGTATTTGTGCCGGTGTCGGCAGAACAGCTGTCGTCGCTGAAGCCGGCGATGGTGTTCGCGCAAGCCCGGCGGCAATTCCCGTGGCCACGCCCAGAATGCCCAGTTCGAGCGTGATGAACCAGGCGAAGCCGCGATGCGCCCGCGTCAAGAAGAACCACCGATGCCACGCGCCGAAAATGAACAATATGGCGAGCGCGAGTGCCTTGAGGATAATCAGCGTTCCGTAGGGCGAAGAAAGGGCCTGCCATGAGCCCAGACGAACGGCGGCGTTGATAAGCCCTGAGCCACCCACCACGATGAACGAGATGAGTGCGAGTGTGGAATAGCGTCGGGCCAAGACGTTGCGCTGCGAATCGGATTCACCGATGGACACGATGACAAGGGCGAGGAGACCGCCCATCCAGACGGCCACAAAGATGACGTGCAATAACAGGGAATTGGTCGCGATGTCGTGCGCCGCAGCATCCGCGGAATGCCCTTGAAGAGCCAACGGAACGAGGGTGCCGAGAGACACCAGGCCGACGAAAAACAGGGTGGTCTGGCGTGACACCGCGACGCAGAGCACGGATGTGACCGCGGCGCTCAGCGTGACGATCAGCCACGCCTGTCCCAGTCCAACCTGGGTAAGGAAGAATCCCAATTGCTGGCCGAACTCTGGCGTCGTTGAAAAGGCGCTCTGGCTGACATTCATGAACGTCAAAACGGTGGCAGACGACGCGCTCACGGTCGTCACGACTCCGGCGCTCGCCGCAATATCGATGGCGCGTCGGTACCCTCGACTCGAGTATGGAAGGGCCCAGAGCGCCAACACAATCGAACCGATGACGACCGAAGCGCTCACGTAGACCACGAGCGTGGCGCTCGTCAACGCAATTGGAAGCAGGGCTTCTCCTGGAGCTCCACGCAGTGCGCCACCGATAGAGAAGGCAAGCCACACGCCCAGTCCCGCGCACGACAGCAGAACGCCGGGTGCCACAATTCGAACCCAGCGTGTCATAGCTCCAGCCTACGCACGCACCGAACGGCTTAACGACGTGAGGACCACCAGCTGGGGTGGTCCTCACGTCGTTGAGTAAGAAAACTTACTTAACGGCCGCCTTGAGCTTGCTACCAGCCGCAATCTTCACTGAGTTGCTGGCCGCAATCTGGATGGTGGCACCCGTTTGAGGGTTGCGTCCCTGGCGAGCCGCACGAGCAGTGCGCTCGAACGAGATGTAGCCGGGGATCGTGACCTTGCCGCCCTGGGCGACCTCAGCCGAGACAACCTCGAACATCGCGTCAATGACGGCACCAACGGTAGCTGCCGACTGGCCAGTCTTGGTTGCGATTTCTGCAACCAGTTCAGACTTGTTAAGAGCCATGGGGTGTCCTCCTGGACCTGTTTATGGGAACGAGTGGAGCCATGCGGCCCGTCTCAAATCAACCGTATGGCTGACCTGACGTAAAAGTTACCAGCTGGACTTACGAATCCCCGGTAACTCACCATGGTGCGCCATTTCGCGGAAACGGACACGCGAGATGCCGAACTTCGTGAGGACACCGCGAGGACGACCGTCAATTGCATCTCGGCTGCGAACCCGAATCGGCGACGCATCGCGCGGAAGCTTCTGCAGAGCTACGCGCGCAGCGGCACGGCTCTCGTCGGTTCCCTTCGGGTCAACCAGGGCTTTCTTCAGTTCCAGTCGCTTTGCCGCGTAACGTTCGACAACGACCTTACGTTGCTCATTACGAGCAATCTTGCTCTTCTTTGCCATTTAACGCTCCTCGCGGAATTCAACGTGCTTGCGCACAACGGGGTCGTACTTCTTGAGTACAAGACGGTCAGGGGTGTTGCGACGATTCTTGCGCGTGACGTAGGTGTACCCCGTGCCCGCCGTCGACTTGAGCTTGATAATGGGACGGATGTCCTGTTGCTTAGCCATTAGATCTTCTCCCCACGTGCGAGCAGATCCTTCACAACGGATTCGATTCCGCGTGCGTCAATCACCTTGATGCCCTTGGCGGACAACGTGAGAGTCACATTGCGACGAAGCGACGGAACGAAGTACGTCTTCTTCTGAATGTTCGGGTCGAACCGACGCTTCGTGCGGCGGTGCGAGTGTGAGATGTTGTGACCAAAGCCGGGAACGGCTCCTGTCACCTGACAGGTCGCAGCCATGTCTGTTTCCTCCTACCGTGACGCAAAGCGCCACCCAAGATTTCTTGTCTGCAGTTCTTTGACGGCTCACGCCGGAAATACCGCGAACTGCCCGAGGGAATTTCGAACAGCCGGTTCATAAGTCTAGCCCTGATTGGGACCCGGTCGCGAATCGCCTGCCAACGTCGGCAAACCCGAGCAGGTCGGGCAGATGCCGTAAATGTCGAGAACGTGTCCGACGTCCCGAAAACCGTGCTCGGACGCGAATACCTGCGCCCACTCCTCAATTGCGTCGGAGTGAATCTCGACGGTGAGGCCACACGAGCGACAAACGAGGTGGTGGTGGTGGCCCGAGGTGGAGCATCCTCGATACAACGTCTCTCCGCTCGGTGCGACAACGGTGTCGGCAGCGCCCGAGTCGGCAAATTCATTGAGCGCACGGTAGACCGTCGCCAAGCCGATGCGCGAGCCTGCCGCTCGGAGGTTCGCATGCAGCGCTTGAGCACTGACAAAACCCTGCTCGGCACCGAGGGCGGCGCGCACCGCGATCTTTTGCGATGTCATGCGTTTCGTCGGAGCGCTCATCTCGCACGCCTCACCCGATTGATGAGCGCAGCACAAACATAAACGGCACACGCCACCACGGCGACGGATGCCCCCGCGGCAAATCCCCACCATCGAGAAATGAGGAGACCG
>RFQD01000114.1 GCA_009925875.1 Microbacteriaceae bacterium
CGATGCCGAACACCTCGTGCACCATGACCACGCCCGGGAATGGGCCCTTGCCTGCCGGCACCGCAAGAAGTCCGCGAAGTTCGCCGTCGCCGGTGGACACGGGAATGATGACCTCGCTGATGTCCATGTGCCTAAAAGGTCTCCGAAAGCGTGTTCAGGGTGTCCATCTCGTCGACAGTGAGTGTGATGGTGGCTCCGGGAATGATTTCGGGCAACTGACTCACGCGACTGACACTGGCGATCGGGACGACCGTCCCCGGACGTGAACGCAGCCACGCCAACGCAATCGACGCAACATCGACACCGTGGCTTTCGGCAATCTGCTCCATTCCGTCGATAAGCCGAAAACCGGCATCCGTCAGGTACGAACCCACTCCCACTGAGCGAGTCGACCCTACGGCGTCCTCAGCCGATCGGTACTTACCCGTCAAGAATCCGCTGGCGAGGCTGAAGTAGGGAAGAGAAACGAGTCCCAACTCCGCGATGACCGGACCAGAATCCGTCTCGTAACGAGCCCGCTCAACCACGTTGTAATGATTCTGCACGGCGACCGGCACTGCCCACCCGTTCTCCGTTGCAGCGTGGACGTATTCGCGGATGCGCGCGCCCGAGTAATTCGACAACCCGATGTGGCGCACCTTCCCCGCCCGAACGAGTGCGTCGAACGCCTGAGCGGTCTCTTCGATTGGCACACTCGTGTCGTCCTCGTGCGCATAGTAGAGGTCGATGTAGTCCGTCGACAGGCGCCGCAGTGAATCCTCGGCGGCCACCGCGATGTTCGAGGCGGACAACCCCGGGCGTGACGCGAGTTTGGCAACCTTGGTGGCGACGAACGTGCCTGAGCGCACGTTGCGCTCGCGCATCCAGTCACCAATAATCGTCTCGGATTCGCCACCCTGATTGCCGGGCTTCCAGGCCGAGTAAACATCGGCGGTGTCAATCAGGTTGCCACCGACTGCTTCAAACGCGTCCAGAATTGCAAACGAGGTCTGGGCATCAGCGGTCCAGCCGAATGGGTTTCCGCCGAGACACAGCGGGAAAACCTTCAAGCCGCCCAAGGAAACGTGAGTCACCAACTACTCCTACGACGCGGTTCGGGTCTGCGACGGACGAATCTTCGTCCACAACCAACCAATGAAGACAGCGACAAAAGCGTTGAAGGCCATGAAGCCGGCGATTCCGACCACATATATCACCACACCAACCACTCCATTTGGACCGTTGGGATCGAGGAACGGATACGGCCACCAGCCAGTAATCGCACCTCGCACAAGAGAAAATGCCACCCAGGCCAGCGGATACACGAGCGCCCACCACATGGCGCGAATGCGCAGCGGGAAGCGTCCGGGGGCGAAGACCCAGTCGATCGCGACGATGATGGGAGCCCACACGTGCTCGACTTCGTTGGGGAATACCGGCCAATCATAACCAGCATCAGCCGCTGCCGGAGCTGCGTCTCGCAACAGCACGTTGTACACCACGAGCATCACAATGGCGTAAGCAAAGAAGCACACACGAACGATGGTCAACAAACGGGTATCCGAGGCATGGCGCCAGGAATAGATGCCAGCCGTGACGAATAACACCGCAAGTCCCAGACACGTATGAACAGTGAAGTAGGAGAAATACTCCGTGGGGCGAAAAACGTTGTGAACCACTCGATCCGCGATCTGCCAGACGACCATGGAAAAAACCACAACGCCAAACAGAACGCGCAACACACCGGTCACGCGACGGGCAACGGACACCGAAGGCAACTCTGTCATGGATGTGACGCTATCAGGTGTGGCACACTAGCACCATGACTACGCAGTCCTATCCCATGTTGTCGGATCCCACGTTTCTGCTCGTTGTCGCGATTTTGGGCATCTGGAGTTTGATCTGGAAAGGGTTCGCGCTCTGGCGGTCGGCCCAGGACCAGAGCAAAGTGTGGTTCGTGGTGTTGCTTATCGTGCACACGCTCGGGGTGCTCGAAATTGTCTACATCTTCGTCATCAGCCCGATGCGCAAGAAGCTCACGGCAAAGTCCTAACCGACATTACGGTGCAAGCAGCCAGGCCAGCGGGAGCAGCCCCATGGCGACGACGGCCAATCCGACCAAGACTTGCGACCACACCGGGCTTCGCCACTTACCGAGTAACCCGCGATCTCGTGCCAGCCACCAGATGACGCCAAGAAGCACCGGCGCAGCAAGGCCGTTCGTGACAGCGGCAATGAACAGGAACTGAATCGGATTGACCCCCACGAAGTTCAAACCGAGCCCGAGCAAAATCGATACGAGGATGATCGCGTAAAAGGCCCTCGCCTGACTGGGTCGGCGCTCGAGACTCTCGCGCCAACCGAAAGTTTCGGCAATCGCATAACTGGTGGCGCCGGCGAGAACGGGCACCGACAAGAGACCCGTTCCTACGATGCCTAAGAGAAACAGGATGCCCGCATAGTCACCCGCAATCGGGGCCAGGGCACTCGCGGCCTGTTCGGCTGTCTGGACATCCGTTATGCCATTTGCGTGCAGTGTCGCCGCGGCGGTAATCATGATGGCCAGCATTGCGAAGACACCCGTAAACATGCCGGCAAAGACGTCGATGCGCATTGCTCCCATGTGCTGACGCGTGACGTAGCGCGCGCGCGTTTGGTGACGTTCTTCGACTTCTTCGGCCGCCTGCCAAAAGAACAAATAGGGCGAGATGGTTGTGCCGGCGAGCGCGATGAGGAACGAGACTTCTACCTTGGTCCATTGCATCTGTGGAACAACAATCCCCTGTACGACGGAAGACCAATCCACGTGGGCGACAAACAACACCGCGAAGTACGCAAGCAGTGACACGCACAGCCAGCGCAAAATTTTTGCGTAACGGTGATAGGGCACAAACACTTCGGCGACAGCGATTATTGTCGCAAAGCCAATCACTCCGATTGCTTGGGGGATCGGGATGAGTAACTGCAAAGCAGCCGCCATCGAGCCTAGGTCCGCCGCAATGTTGACCGTGTTGGCAATCGCGACGAGAGCCACGCAGAGATAAAGAAGCGGTCGTGGAAGTCGAGTACGAATAATGCCGGCAAGACCCGTGCCGGTAACCAAGGCGAGTCGAGCACATGCCTCCTGCACGGCGAAGGCGAGAGGAAGCAGAAGGGGAGCACTCCAGAGCAAGCGATTACCGGTCGCTGCACCAACCTGTGAATAGGTCCCGATGCCGGAGGGGTCATCATCCGCAGCGCCCGTCACAATTCCCGGACCGAGCCGACGAAAATACCCGGTTCCTCGCACACGATGTCGAGCCGGATCGTGCCGCTCGACGGCACGAGTCGTTCTCGGATGACGTGATGCCATAGAAAAGGATCCCCTCCGTGGTCAGCATACGCGGGCACAAGAACGCGTCAAGGCACCGCATGAGGGCTAGATTGGAAGAATGTCCTCCCCTCGCACGCGCTGGTTCGGTCTGCTATTCGTCAGTCTCGGCATTTCGCTCATCATTGTCGACTCCACCATCATCAACGTGTCGATTCCGGCCATCATTGAAGACCTCGGCATCACGAGCACTCAGGTTCAATGGGTGCAAGAGTCGTACACGCTGGTCTTTGCGGCGCTCCTTCTCGTTTTCGGCTCCCTTGCCGACCGGTTCGGTCGTCGTCGCGTGATGGTCATCGGTATGGCGCTGTTCACCGTTGCATCCGTGTTCGCTGGGTTTGCGCAGGACGGCAACCTCTTGATTCTCGCGCGCGTGTTCCAGGGACTTGGTGGCGCAATGGTGTTGCCGACCACACTCTCCCTCGTCAACGCGAACTTCCAAGGCAAGGAGCGAGGAATCGCGTTCGCCGTGTGGGGTTCCACGATTGGTGGAATGGTGGCCGTCGGCCCGCTTCTGGGTGGCTGGCTGACGACTGACTTCTCCTGGCGTTGGGCATTTGGCATCAACGTTCCGCTGGGAATCATCATTGTGATCGGCGCCCTCCTCACCGTCGTTGAGTCCAAAGAGACGGGGCCCGCCCGTCGCATTGACTGGGGCGGGGCCGTGCTCTCCATCGTTGCGATGGCATCACTCGTTTTTGGCCTCATCGAGGGTCGTACCTATGGCTGGTGGCTCGTCAACAAACCATTCGATCTGGGGGGATGGACGTGGCCGTTTGACGTGTCGGTCATTCCGTTCTGCTTCGCCGTCTTCGTTATCTCGGTGGTCTGGTTCATCGTTCATGGTGTCCGTCGCGTGCGAGCGGGGAAGCCCGCATTGATCGCGTTCAATCTGTTTGCCATCCCCAGTTTCCGCAACGGCAACATCGCGGCCATGATCATCGCGCTCGGAGAGTTCGGCATCATCCTGTCGCTTCCCCTGTGGCTGCAATTTGTGGTCGGGTACAACGCGCTGAGCACGGGATTTGTGCTCCTCGCTCTCGCCGCGGGAGCCTTCCTCGCAAGTGGCCTCGCCGGCGGTCTCGGTCGACGCGTTCCTCCCGTACGCATGGTGCAACTTGGAATTCTGCTCGAATTGATTGGCGTAACCGGTGTGGGATTCGCCATCTCGCCCTCGACCGGCTGGGCAGAAGTCACGCCATTCCTCTTCGTGTATGGCATCGGCGTGGGACTCGCGACTGCACAGCTCACGGGTGTGGTGCTCAAAGACGTTCCGGTTTCCGAATCGGGCCAAGCATCAGGTACCCAGAGCACTTCACGACAGCTCGGGTCGGCACTGGGCATCGCCGTTTTGGGCACCGTGCTCTTCACTTCGGTTCAGATTCAACTCACGCAGAGCCTCAATGACCAGGGTCTTCCTGCCGACATCGTTTCCACCGTTGTCGCGTCGGTCGTTGACTCGTCGGGTGGCGCCATTCTAGGCCTCGAGAAGGATCCCGCTTCCGCTGACGTGGCCGTGGCAGCGAAACAGGCAATCAGTGATGGCACGCGTTACGCGGCCTTCGCCGCCGCCGCCTTCCTCGTTTTGGGCTTCTTCTCGACGCTACGACTCAACGGCGCTGGCGCTGGCTCCGCCAATCAGGCGCCCAGCGCCGCGGATACGCGTAATCCCAAAGCCCCGAGCGCCACAAAGAAGAAGTAGCCTCTATTTCATTTCCGGTTCGGGTGCGAGACCGG